>NZ_JBSFBZ010000012.1:0-126707 GCF_053593195.1 Saccharopolyspora sp. NPDC002376 | reverse complement strand
ACCACCGCGGGCGTTCAGCGCTTCCTGGCCGGGGGCACCACCCCAGCCGATCCGCTGTGGTGGGCCGCGTGGACGGTCGAGCCGATGTTCGCCGGGCTGCTGATCGTGCTGCTCAACTTCGAAGCGGTGATCCTGTCCTACGGCGTCGAACCCGATCACGCCTGGTGGACCCGGCTCAAGCACGTGCTGCTGGCCTCGACGTTGTTCATGAACGTCATCCCCCAGCTCATGCCGCTGTTCACCGACTGGGCGGGCTTCAACCCCGGCTCCGCGCTCGTGCACGCGATCATCCCGGTGATCGTCTACGCGCTGGCCGAAGTCATCCCCGTCATCCAAGCCCGCGCTCGACAAGCCGTCATGAACGGCTACGCCGAAGCCGACCGGCACCAACCCGCCCCCGAACCGGCAAAACCAGCACCCGAGCCCGAACCCGTACCCGCAGCACCGGCACCCGAACCGACGCCGAAGCCGACCCCGGAACCGACGCCACCGGCCGCACCAGAACCGACCACGGTGGTCAAGGCCGTTAAGCAAGGGCCGAAGCTGCCCCCGCAGATGATCCAGGCGATCGACAACGCCCACGCTCGAGCGCTCAGCGAGGGCCGGGAGTTCACCGCGGCCGACGTGCAGAAGGTCGTGAAACTCCCCGGCGACATGGCAACCCAGGTTGCTGCCAGCTACACCACCAACGGCCACGCCGTGTCCTGAAAACCGTTGCACCACAACTGAATACCGCAGATCCGTACCAGCTCGGCGGGACACCACCGGGCCTGGTTCGGCGGTGTCCCGCCTTTTCTCATGTCAGGAGGTGGACACCGTGCCTGCTGTTCCTCTACTCGACCACGACACCTACGCACGCATCACCGCCGACGGGATGCAGCGCCGCGCCCGCTCCGCTGGCTTCCGCCAGTGGCGCACCGCGGTTACCGCTACCGGTGGCTGCACCCAGCCGATCCGGCTCTCCGGCTCGTGGGCCGTCCAGGACGCCGGTACCGGCGAGGTGATCGCCGACCGCACCGGCCACGTCCTGGTCCCCTGCGGCAACCGCCGCGAATCCGTCTGCGTCGCCTGCTCCGACCGCTACGCCGCCGACGCCTTCCACCTCCTGAAAGCGGGCCTGACTGGAGACACCAAGGGCATCCCCGCCAGCGTCGCGGACAAGCCCCGGCTGTTCGTCACCCTCACCGCCCCCTCGTTCGGGCCGGTGCACAACCGCCGCGCACCCCGCGGCAAGGCAATCCCGTGCCGGTGCGGCGAATTCCACCACCCCGACGACCCCCGCCTCGGCCAACCGCTCGACCCCGACACCTACGACTACGTGGGGCACGTGCTGTGGCAGGCCCACGCCGGGGCACTGTGGCACCGCTTCACCACCTACCTCAAACGCCACCTCGCCCAGGCCGCCGGGCTCCGGCAAGCCGACTTCGCCGACCACGCCCGGCTCTCGTTCGCCAAGGTCGCCGAATTCCAACGCCGCGGCCTCATCCACTTCCACGCCGTCATCCGGCTCGACGGCCCAGACGGACCTGGCGATCCCACCCCGCGCTGGGGCACCCCCGAGGTACTGGCCGAAGCGGTCCGCACCGCGCACGCCAACGTCGCGATCACCTCCCCCGACGTTGACGGCCGCACCTGGGAACTCGCCTTCGGTGACCAGCTCGACGTCCGCCCCATCCGCCCGGTCAACGCAGGCGAGGTCGAAGACGACCACGGAGTGATCACCGATGACCGGCTGGCCTCCTACGTCGCCAAGTACGCCACCAAGGGCACCAGCACCAGCGAAGCCGCCGACCGACGCATCCGCTCCCAGGCCGACATCGACCGGCTCAAGATCACCGCCCACCACCGGCGGATCATCCAAACCGCCTGGGACCTGCCCGAACTCGTGCCGTGCCCGGACTGCCACCCCAACGGCCCCCACCAGCCCGAGAGCTGCGGCTGCCAGCAACGCACCCACGCCAACTACTGCACCACCTGCAACAACGGCGGCGAGGTCACCCGCACCACACGCCGCCACCGGCTCCACCCCGAACTCGGCGACAAGCCCGACCCGATCGACGCACTCAAGCTCCGGCACTGGGCACACATGCTCGCCTTCCGCGGCCACTTCCTCACCAAGTCCCAGGCCTACTCCGTGCCATTCCGGCAGATCCGGGACGACCGACGCCGCTACCAGCACGAACACACCCTCGCCGAACTCGGCATCACCGACGAGAACTCAATCACCGTCGTCAACGACTGGGCCATGACCAGCGTCGGACACCGCACCCCCGAAGAACGCGAACTCGCCGCAGCCATCGCCCAACGCCAACGCGACATGCGCAAGCACAAGTACGACACCGAACGAAAGGACTAGCCATGATCCGCAACCTCTGGGGACCCCAACAAGTCGCCGACTACCTCGGCGTCCCCGTCGGCACCGTCTACCAATGGCGCAGCCGCGGAGGAGGCCCGCCCGGCCGCCGCGTCGGCAAACACGTCCGCTACAAGCCCGACGACGTTGAATCCTGGTTCGACGCCCAGCCCGGGGAGGTGATCTGAATGCCAGTCGATGACCTTTGGTACCTGCGGAAACGTGATCCGCAGACTGGTGAGCGGCTGCCTTCTCAACGACACGGGCGTGGGAAGCGGTGGCGTGTCCGGTGGGTTGATCCGCAGTCGGGCCGGACGCAGACCGCGCTGTTCGACAAGAAGGCGCAGGCCGAGCGCCACGACGCGAACGTCCACGCCGACATCTCGCGCGGCGCGTACGTCGACCCGAATGCGGGGAAGATCACGGTTGCCGAGTACTCAGAGGAGTGGCGAAAAGAGCAGCTCCACCGGGACTCAACTGCGGATCTGGTCAAACGTGCGTTCCGGCTTCACATCAACCCGATTCTCGGATCCCGACCGATGGCAGATCTCCGGCCGAGCCATCTGCGCAGCTGGGTGAAGGAGCGCTCGGGGGTGCTGGCTCCGTCCACAGTGCACTTGCACTACAGCTACATCGCAAGCATGTGCCGGGCCGCTGTGGCTGACAAGGTGATCGGCTCGACCCCATGCGTTAAGGTTCGACTCCCCGACATCGAGCACGGCGACCGCTTCATCCCGACCCCGGAGCAGGTGCATGCGGTGGCCGAGGAGCTGTTCGAGCGCTACCGGGCCGTGCCGTACACCGCGGCTGGCTGCGGGCTCCGTCCGAGCGAGATCTTCGGCCTGGAGCTGGAGCATGTGGACTTCGAGAACCGAGAGATCGATGTCGTGCAGCAGCTCAAACAGCTCTCGGGGCAGCCTCCACAGCTGGCGAAGCTGAAGACCAGAACCAGTAGGCGAACGGTCGAGCTTCCCGAGGTGACGGCCGCCGCGCTCAAGCGCCACGTGGATGAATTCCCACCACAGGTGACGGTGATCAACGACATGACAGACCCGCGGAACCCGATCCGGCGTCCCGCCCGGCTGCTTTTCACCACGACGACGGGTCTGCCGGTCACGCGTTCGAATTGGTCCCCGGTGATGCGATCGGCGGTGAAGCGGGCCGGGCTCCCAGGTGGCCTCGGGCTGCACGGGCTCCGGCACTACTTCGCGACGCTGCTGATCCACTCAGGGGCGTCGGTGAAGACGGTTCAGTTGGCGCTCGGGCACAGCTCGCCGACGATCACGCTGAACGTCTACACACACGAGTGGCCAGACGCCGTCGATCGGACGCGAACGCTCGTGGATGCAGCGCTCGGCACCGTGCCGCGGATCGGCTAGCCGACGGGGCCAGGTTGTACCGGATTTGTACCGGCGCGACCTGGCCCCGTTCGCGTTGGGGCGTTTTCCCTGCTACGGACCCCACTCCGGGGTGAGTTCGCGGTAGAGGCCTCGTTTGGAGATGTACTGGACGATCCCGTCCGGGACCAGGTACCAGACCGGCAGCCCGGCTCGGACGCGATCGCGGCAGCCGGTGGACGAGATCGCCATCGCCGGGATCTCCACCAGGGACACCGCGCCGGCCGGCAGGTGCGCGCCGTTGAGCGAGTAGCCCGGTCGCGTCACGCCGATGAAGTGCGCCAGCTTGAACATCTCGTCGACCCGGTGCCAGGACAGGATCTGCTCCAGCGCGTCGGCGCCGGTGATGAAGTACAGGTCCGCATCCGGGTACTCGGCGTGCAGGTCGGTGAGGGTGTCCGCGGTGTAGGTCGGGCCGGCGCGGTCGATGTCGACCCGGCTGACCAGGAATCGCGGGTTGGACGCGGTGGCTATGACCGTCATCAGGTAGCGGTCCTCGGCCGGGCTGACCACTTCGTGGCTCTTCTGCCACGGCTGCCCGGTCGGCACGAAGACCACCTGCTCCAGGCCGAACTGGGCCTGGACCTCACTGGCGGCCACCAGGTGACCGTGGTGAATGGGATCGAAGGTGCCACCCATGACCCCGATCCGGCGACGAGACATAACTGCCAAGCCTAGAAAGACACCTCCCCGCAACGCTCGCTGGGGCGGCGTGACGTGTCGCACCGCACCGTGAAGCCCGGCCTAGCCCCTCAATTAGGCCGGGCCCCACGTCCCTCATCAACCGTGTGGTCCGGCCTGGGGCTCCCTCCTCCCAGGCCAGGCCGCACGGCCCCGCCGACTGCGGAGCCCGACCCAAGCTCCCCCCTGAGCCGGGCGCCGCAACCCTGCGCGACCTTCGGCGGCTGGGGGCCCACCTCGGATCGCGGGCGCTGCCGTATTTCAGGCGCGCACCGGTGTGACCCCGTGATCGGAGGGCTATGACGCGACGTCAAATGTGTCCTGCGTCACTCTTCCGGGGCAACCATCTGGCCCGTTTCGACGTCCTTGACCAGGATCGCCTCGACCGGGCACGACTCGGCGGCGTCGACCACCTCGTCAGCCGGCTCCACCTGCGACTTCTTCGCGGACGAGTAGCCGTCCACCAGCTCGAAGTGATCCGGAGCGACCCCGGCGCACATGCCGCTGCCGATGCAGGTATTCGCGTCGATCTCGATCGACCAGCTCATTCGCCACCTCTTTCGGATATGAGTGAGATCACTCGTCACCTTGCCACGTCAGGAGCATCTTCTGGGGGCCTCGGACGAGCATGCCGCTCTTCCACTCGACGTCATCAGCGGACGTCGCGAAGTTCAGCTCCGGCACTCGAGTCAGGAGCGTGCGCAGCGCGACCTGCAGTTCCATCCGTGCGAGCTGGGCTCCGAGGCAGTGGTGCGGGCCGTGGCCGAAGCCGATGTGCGAGGCCTCCTGGCGGGTCAGGTCGAGCAGTTCGGGATCGCTGAACACCAACTCGTCGCGGTTGGCGGCACCGGCGCTGACCATGACCGGCTCGCCCGCGCGCACGAGCACCCCGCCCAGTTCGACGTCCTCGGTGGCGTACCTGGGGAATCCGGCACCGCTGCCCAGCGGCACGAAGCGCATCAGCTCCTCGACCGCCTGCGGGATGCCGTCGAGGTCCGCACGGAGTTCGGCCAGCTGCTCTGGATGGGTCAGCAGGACGTAGACGAAGTTGGGGATCTGCGTGGCGGTGGTCTCGTGCCCGGCCACCAGGATCCCGGCCGCCAACCGGACCAGTTCCTCCTCCGACAGCTTGTCCTGCTCGTCGCGGGCCGCGATCAGCGCGCTGAGCAGGTCATCGGCCGGTTCCGCGCGGCGTTCGGCGACCAGCCCGGCCATGTAGCCCAGCATTCGGTCGATGTAGTCGGTGACCTGCTCCGGGCTGAGCTTGGTGGTGGACAGGAACGCGTCCGACCACACCCGGAAGTCCAAGCGGTCCGCATAGGGCACGCCGAGCAGCTCGCAGATGACGGTGATCGGCAGCGGCAGCGCGAAGTCCTCGACCAGGTCGGCCGGGGCACCGCGCTCGAGCATCCCGTCGACCAAGCCGTTGGCGATCTCTTCGGCGCGCGGACGCAGCTGTTCCACGCGGCGTGCGGTGAAGGCCTTCGCGACGAGCTTGCGCAGACGCGTGTGCTCGGGCGGATCCATGGTCAGCAGCCCGCCGGACGGGGCGTTCGGCCGCATCCTCGGCACGTCGTGGTGCAGCACCGCGGCTCGGCTGAACCGCGGGTCGCCCAGCACCGTCTTGGCGTCTTCGTAGCGGGTCGCCAGCCACGCGGTGTCGCCGTAGGGCAGCTGAATCCGGCTGAGCGGTTCCTGCTCGCGCAGTTGGGCGTAGAGGGGATCGAGATTCAGCTCGTCGATCTGGCTGAACGGATAGGTCCGCGGTTCCGTGGTGGGCATGCACAGCTCCCGGTGGACTCGTTAGCAAGCGATGCTTACGAATTCACCGTACGCAGCCACCGGGGTGCTCGGAACCGAAGCGGGGCCCGCGCCGTGGTCGCGGCGCGGGCCCTCGGTCAGCTCAGACGGAGCTCTGGTTCGCCGGGGCGCTGCCCGGCCGCACGTGCCCGTCGCCGAAGGCCAGCCACTTCGTCGAGGTCAGCTCCGGCAGCCCCATCGGGCCGCGGGCGTGCAGCTTCTGCGTGGAGATGCCGATCTCCGCGCCCATCCCGAACTCACCGCCGTCGGTGAACGCGGTGGAGGCGTTGACCATCACCGCCGCCGCGTCGACCTGCACGGTGAACTGCCGCGCCGCGCGGACGTCGCTGGTCACGATGGCCTCGGTGTGCCCGGAGCCGTGTTCGCGGATGTGCTCGACCGCGGTCGGCAGCGAGTCGACCACGGCCGCGGCGATGTCCAGGGACAGGAACTCGGTGTCCCAGTCCTCGTCGGTCGCGGCCACCACGTTCGGGCCGCCGACGGCCACCACCCGCTCGTCACCGTGCACGGTCACGCCGGCGCCGTTGAGCTCGGCGAGCGCGCGCGGCAGGAACTCAGCCGCGATGGCCTCGTGCACCAGGAGCGTCTCCGCCGCATTGCACACGCTGGGGCGCCGCGCCTTGGAGTTGAGCACGATGCGCAGCGCGGTGTCGATGTCGGCGTTGGCGTCCACGTAGACGTGGCAGTTGCCCACCCCGGTCTCGATCGCGGGGACCGTCGCGTTCTGCACCACCGCCGAGATCAGCCCGGCACCGCCGCGCGGGATCACCACGTCCACCAGACCGCGCGCGGTGATCAGGTGCTGCACCGAAGCCCGGTCGTGGCACGGCAGCAGCTGCACCGAATCCGCCGGCAGATCGTGCTCGACGACCACGTCGGAGAGGATCTCGACCAGCGCGGTGTTGGAGTTCTCGGCCGAGGACGAACCGCGCAGCAGCACGGCGTTGCCCGCCTTGAGCGTGAGCCCAGCAGCGTCCACCGTGACGTTCGGACGCCCCTCGTAGACGATCCCGACCACGCCCAGCGGCACCCGGACCTGCTGCAACTGCAAACCATTGGGCAGCACGTTGCCGCGCACGACCTCGCCCACCGGGTCCGGCAGCCCGGCAACCGTGCGCAGGCCGTCGGCCATCGCCTCGATGCGCTCAGCGCTCAGGCTCAGCCGGTCGATCAGGCCCTCCGGCATACCGGACTCGCGGCCGTTGGCGACGTCGCGCTCGTTGGCGGCGAGGATCTCCGGTGCGCGCTTCACCAACGCGTCGGCCATCGCGTGCAGCAGCTCGTCCTTGGTGCTCCGGGTGGCCTGCGCGAGTTCGGCGGCCGCCCGCTTCGCCCGCCGAGCAGCGTCGTGGACCTGGTCCTTCAACTGCTCACCGGACGCCTTGGCTGTAGTGGTGGTCACGCACCCAGACTAATCCGTTCGCCCAAGAGCATTTCTGGCGAACTCTTTCTGCGTAGCGGCGCAAGCGCCGAGGGTGGGCTAAACGCCTCCGGCGTTTCAAAGACAAAAGGATCAAGGTCAGACACCGGATTTCGGCGCGTCCCAGCCCCCGGACGACGCACGTCGGAGCCGTCCGGTAGGAATCGGGGCGTGGATGAACAGGCGCTTCGCGAACTCGCCGACGAACGACTCCGCGCACTCGCTGGACCCGAGGCGACACTGCGCGAGGACCAGTGGAGCGCGATCCGCGCCCTGGTCCTGGAGCGCCGCCGCGCGCTGGTCGTGCAGCGCACCGGTTGGGGCAAGTCGGCCGTGTACTTCATCGCCACCGCGCTGCTGCGCGAGCTCGGCGAAGGCCCGACCGTCATCGTCTCGCCGCTGCTGGCGCTGATGCGCAACCAGGTCGAGGCCGCAGCCGCCGCCGACGTGCACGCCGCGACGATCAACTCGGCCAACCCCGAGGAGTGGGCCGAGATCGAGGAGCAGGTCGCCTCGGGTGAGGTGGACGTGCTGCTGGTCAGCCCGGAACGGCTGAACAACCCCGACTTCCGGGACACGATCTTGCCCGAGCTCACCCAGAACGCCGGGCTGCTCGTGGTCGACGAAGCGCACTGCATCTCCGACTGGGGCCACGACTTCCGCCCGGACTACCGGCGGCTGCGCACCCTGCTGACCGAGCTGCCGGAGGGCGTGCCGGTGCTGGCCACCACGGCCACCGCCAACGATCGTGTCGTGCAGGACGTCTCCGACCAGCTCGGCGTCGGTGGCGAGTACACCGACCCGCAGGAAACGCTGGTGCTGCGCGGCACCCTGGACCGCGAGAGCCTGCGGCTGGGCGTCGTGCAGCTGCCCACCGCCGAGGCCCGGCTGGGCTGGTTGGCCAGCCACCTCAAGGAGCTGCCGGGCTCCGGCATCATCTACACGCTGACCGTGGCCGCCACCGAGGAGATCTCGGCCTACCTGCGCGACCAGGGCTACGAGGTCGCCTCCTACTCGGGCCGCACCGACACCGCCGAGCGGCAGCAGGCGGAATCCGACCTGTTGAACAACAAGGTCAAGGCGCTGGTGGCGACCTCCGCGCTGGGCATGGGTTTCGACAAGCCCGACCTCGGTTTCGTCGTCCACCTCGGGGCGCCGTCCTCCCCCATCGCCTACTACCAGCAGATCGGCCGCGCCGGTCGCGGTGTGCAGCGCGCCGAGGTCCTGCTGCTGCCCGGCCCGGAGGACCGCGAGATCTGGAGCTACTTCGCGTCGCTGGCGTTCCCACCGGAACCGACCGTGCGCGCGGTGCTCGATGCGTTGGCGCAGCACGGAAAGCTGTCGACGGCCGCGCTGGAACCGCACGTGGAGCTCGGCCGCAGCCGGCTGGAGATGGTGCTCAAGGTCCTCGACGTCGACGGCGCGGTGCAGCGGGTCAAGGGCGGCTGGGAGAGCACCGGCGAGCCCTGGCACTACGACGCCGAGCGCTACCAGCGCATCGCGGCTGAGCGGAAGTCCGAGCAGCAGGCGATGATCGACTACCTCAGCACGTCCTCGTGCCGCATGGAGTTCCTGCGCCGACAGCTCGACGACGCGCACGCCGAACCGTGCGGGCGCTGCGACAACTGCACCGGCTCCGGCTACTCCGGCGACGTCGACGACCAGGCCGTTCAGCAGGCTGAGGAGCGGCTGCGCAGGCCGGGCGTCGAGGTCACGCCGCGCAAGATGTGGCCCAGCGGCATGGACGCCCTGGGCGTTTCCCTGTCCGGCAAGCTGCCCGCCGACGAGCAGGCGGGCACCGGTCGCGCTGTCGGTCGGCTCACCGACATCGGGTGGGGTAACCGCCTCCGCGAACTGCTCGCCACCGGCACGCCCGACCAGGAGCTTCCGGAGGACCTGTTCCAAGCCGCGATCAAGGTGCTGGCCGCGTGGGACTGGGGGCAGCGCCCGGTCGGCGTGGTCGCCCTCGGCTCGCGGACCCGCCCGCGGCTGGTGCGCAGCCTGGCCCAGCGGATCGCGGGCATCGGCCGCCTGCCGCTGCTCGGCGAGGTGCTGACCAACCCGAACACGACACCGCGCCGCGCCACCAACAGCGCGCAGCACGTCGCTTCGCTGTGGCAGCAGTTCAAGGTGCCGGAGGAACTCGCCGCAACGCTGTCCACGTTGGACGGACCGGTGCTGCTGATGGACGACTACGCCGACACCGGGTGGACCATCACGGTGGTCAGCCGCCTGCTCCGGCAGGCCGGTGCGCCCGCGGTGCTGCCCTTCACCCTCGCCACCACGAGCTAGCCGACCGGGCGCTCCTCAAGCCACCTCGATGACGACCTTGCCCGAGGCATGACCGTTCTCGACGGTGGCGAGGGCGGCCGGGGCGTCGGAGAGCGGGTGGACCGCGGTGATCACGGGTGCGAGGACGCCGTCGAGGGCCAGCCGGGCGGAGCGCTCCAGGTTCTCGCGGTCGAGGCGACGTTCGACGAAACGCCCGCCGAGATCGGACACGGACGGATCACCCGCGGCGACGACGTTGCGCGGATCCCGGACCAGCGGAGCGACCGTCCGCAGCGAGGCGCCGCCGACCAAGTCGACGATCCCGTCGAAGCCGTCCGGAGCCAGCTCGCGCGCCGCGGCGACGACGTCCCCGGCGGTGTAGTCGATGAACCGCACCCCGATGGCCTCGGCGTGCTCGCGCTTGGCGGTGCTCCCGGTGCCGATCACGCGCAACTCGCGCCCGGCGGCCAGCCGCGCGACGGCGAGGCCGACCCCGCCCCCGACACCGTTGACCAGGACCGTGGCACCGGCCGGGAGACCGAGCTGGTCGAGCACGTCCAATGCGGTCGTCCCGGCCACTGGCAGCGTTGCCGCCACCGTCGCGGGCAGACCCGCCGGGATGCGCGCGGTGTTCGGTGCGGACAGCACCGTCGTCTCGGCGTAGGCGCCGCCGCCGGTGAGCGCGAAGCCGAAGACCGCGTCACCCACCTCCAGCCCGTCGACGTCCTCGCCCAGGGCGAGCACGGTTCCCGCCGCCTCCATGCCCAGCACGCGGGGGAACGGACGTCCGCCGTCGAGCCCGGGAACCAGACCCGAGCGCAGCAGGTGATCGAGGGGATTCACGCCGGCGACACCGACCCGGATCAGCACCTCGCCGCGGCCGGGGACGGGATCAGGACGATCGAAGAACTCCTGCACCTCGGGCCCGCCGTAGCTGCCGAAACCCCATGCCTGCCCCATCTTCTGCCGCCTCCCGGGTGACCGGACCCGGTGGTTTCCGGGTTCTGCGGCCATCCTCACCGCTCACACCGATGTCAGGGGCAACCGACTGAGGCGCAGGTCACAGCATCAGGTCGCCACCGGCTCCGCGGCCAGCTCGGTCTGATGCCGGCTGTTGGCCCTGATCAGCACGTCGAGCGCGTCCCGGGTCTCGATCAGGTGCGCGATGTCGGCGTCGATCCGGTCGCGCTCGCGCGTCATCGTCGCGAACGCCAGCTCCACGACGCCCCGGTCGCCGGGAGTCTCCACGCACGGCAGCACGCTCGCGATCACCCGGCTGGACATACCCGCGTCGAACAGCTGCCGGATGAGCGACACGCGCTGGACCTCGGTCTCGGAATAGTGGCGCTGCCCGGCGTCGGAGCGCGAGCTGGTCAGCAGGCCCTGCGCTTCGTAGTACCGCAGCGAACGCGGACTCACGCCCGTGCGCTTGGACAGTTCGCCGATCCGCATGTCCGCGAGCTTACGTGCCGTGATCGGGCAACAGCCGCCATCTCGTTTCGCGCTGTTCGTCGGCTAGCCGGTCCAGTCCGCGACGACGAGGTCCAGCACCGGCATCGGCAGCGGGCCGCTGCCCAGCACCAGGTCGTGGAACGCGCGCAGGTCGAAGGCCGCGCCCAGAGCCGCCCTGGCGCGATCGCGCAGCCGCTCGATCTCCAGCCTGCCGACCATGTAGGACAGCGCCTGCCCCGGCATCTCCAGGTAGCGGTCGGTCTCGGACTGGACCTCGACCTCGGGCATCAGCGTGTTCTCGCGCAGGTAGTCCACGGCTCGTTGCCGGGTCCAGCCGAAGGCGTGCAGGCCGGTGTCGACCACCAACCGCGCCGCGCGGTTCGAGTCCATCGCGAGCATGCCCAGGCGGGCCACGTCGTCGGTGTACCAGCCGGCCTCGTCGGCGAAGCGCTCCGAGTACAGGCCCCAGCCCTCCATGTAGGAGTTGACCCAGGCGAACTGCCGGATCTTCGGAACGCCGGTCAGTTCCTGAGCGAGGGTGATCTGGAAGTGGTGCCCGGGCACGGCTTCGTGGAACGCGGTGGCCTCGGCGAGGAAGCGCGGGCGCTGCTCGGCCAGGTGGGTGTTCGCGTAGTAGGTGCCGGGCCGCGAACCGTCGACCGGGCCGGGCAGGTAGTACGCCGCGGAGGCGTTCGGTGCCCGGTCGGCCGGGGTCGGTTCCACCTGGCAGCGCTGAGCGGGCAGCCGACCGAACCACTCCGGCGCACCGCGCTCGGCCCGCTCGATCGCCGTCCTGGCCGCATCCAGCAGTTCCCGCCCGCCCGACCAGCGCAGGGCAGGCTCGGTGCGCATCCGCTGCTGGACCTCGGCGGCCGTGCTCGGCCCGAAGATCCGCGAGCCGATCTCCGCGTACTCCTCGGCCAGCTCCGCGAGCAGCTCGATTCCGGTCCGGTGCAGGTCTTCCGGGGTGTGGCCGGTCGTCGTGTGCATCCGGGCCAACGCCGCGTACGTCGCCTCGCCGTCCGGCAACCAGCACAGCCCCGCGCGCTCGTCCGGCCGCCCGCGCTCCTGGACTTCCGCGCGCAGGACCTCGCGGTACGCGGCGAAGGCCGGGCGAACCGCCTTCGCCAGCAGCTCGTCCCGTTCTGCTGCGGCGCTCACCGGAACCAGGTGCAGCGGGTCCGCTTCCGGTGCGGCCAGGTGCGCATCCAGGTAGTCGACGGCGGCCCGCACGCGGCCGGCGATCGGCAGTCGACCGGCCGACAGCCCCAGCCGGAGGCGATCAGCGCCTTGGGCCAGGAACTCCGGCACCGCCGCGAGCCTGGTCAGGAAGTCCTGCTCCTGCTGCGCGCCGATCGGCCGCGAGCTGGCGAGCAGTTCCAGCAACTTCCCCAGCGGAGCGGTCTGACCGTCGTGCACGGTGTGCTCGACGAGCCTGGCGTCGATCCGGGTGATGAGGGATTCGGTCTGCTCCACCAGCACGCCGAGCGTGATCCGGTCCTGCCCGGTCGCCTCGACCCGACTCGCCGCGTCGAGAACGCGGACCGCGCGGTCGCGAATCGATTGTTCGGCTGCTTCGGACAGATCGTTGAGGCGGTCTCCGGTGCCCGGCAATCCCACGAACAGTTCGTTTAGCGGATCAGCGGCGGTGAGCAGTTCCAGGGCTTCATCGGCGAGTTCGCGCACTGTCGTCACAGTGGCAGTCTGCCTTCGGGGACACAACATTTCGCCCGATCGGGCCGGAAAACGCACATTTCTTCGCATCTTCGCCGGTCCAGCGGTGCCCCCTCCCCGCGGGGCACCGCGGTGGTCAGCCGTCGAACCGGCCTGCGCGGATTCCCGCGACGAAGGATCGCCACTGCGCACCGGAAGCGGTGAAGTACCCGCCCGCCCGGTACTTGGAGTCGCGAACCGCCGCACCGTCACCGCAGCGGCCTACCTCGACGCAGTCGGTTTCCTGCGCCGACCTGCTCGACTTCCGCCAACCGACCGGTTGTGCCGTAATCACGCAAGAGCCTCCATCTCGTTCGCACACTTCGTGATGAACGCGATCGACTCGACGTCGTCCATCGCGAACGAGAGCAGGGTAGTGATCGCGTCGAGGTATTCCTGCGCGAGTCCACGGTTGTAGAGGAACGCCGACGAGCGGTAGTGCTCCAAGTGGACGATCGGCTGGGCCTTGGGGAATTCGAACACCACGAACGGTCCGACGTGCCCGGGATGCCAGGTCGTGAGGCCGCTGGGCACCACCCGGACGTCGATGTTGGACCACTCCCCGAGCTCGGCCACCTTGCGGAGCTGCTCGGCCATCACCGCGTGCCCGCCGATCGGCTCGCGCAGTGCATTCTCGCTGATGATCGTGGTCAACTTCGGAGCATCGCGGGCGGCCAGCACCTCGCGACGACCGAGGCGCATGAGCACCAGCTTCTCGACCTCTCCGAGCGGCTTTCCGCGCATCACCGCCCGCGCGTAGTCGGAGGTCTGCAGGAGGCCGGGGATCAGTCCGGTGGCGACGTTGGTGATGCGGGTAGCGGTGCGCTCGAACTCGATCAGCGCGGTCAGCTCCTGGCGCACCCCGGCCCGGTCCGCGGTGAGCCAGTTGGGTGCGTCGGCGTCGCGCGCCATCTCCACGAGTCGATCACGTTCAGTAGCCGAAACGCCCAGCGTGGTCACGAAAGCAGCAACCACTTCCGGTGACGGTACGGAGCGTCCGGTCTCGTACCTCATCAGTTTGACGTGGTTGGTGTCGAGCTCGTGTGCCAGCGCACGCAGGCTCCGACCGACCGCTTCGCGGGCTTCGCGCAGCTCAGCGCCGAGCGCGCGGGCCTTCGGCGTACCGCCAGTGGTACGGGTCATGAAACACAGCGAAACAGAATTCCGCGCCGGTAACTACTACCTGTTCAGGTAATTGCCCCCCGTTTCAGTACCAGCAGAATGGTACGTGCGACGACGAGCGGTCAGGAGCACGAGATGCGGACACCACCCGATGCCGCAGCGACCAGCGCCGCATCCTCGGTGGCGCGAGGCGCGCGGCAATCCGGTTCCGCGGTCCTACCGCCGTCTCCGGCTGCCAGGAGGCACTCCGCTCTCGGCGGTCGCCTCCGGTCGACTTGGAACAGGCGGTGATCGCACATGCCACACCCGTTTCGCTGGCAACCCGGCGAAGGTCAGCGGCACGCCACGCTGAAACCGCGCCCGAGGGGCGGATTTCCGGACGACGTCCAGATCGAAACGTTGTGCGGCACGCAGATCACTGCGGACAACTCCGACGTGGCCTGGCTCTGGACGACCTGCCCGGAGTGCAACAAGGGCGCCCACGAACTGGCCGGAACCCCCATAGTCCCCGGCTGACCGCCGTAGGTCACCGGAGACAACGCCTTCATCTTTGAAACGCCGAAGGCGTTCAGCGCACCCTCGACGCTGGCACCGCCACGCAAACCGGCCACCGGCGACAAGGCCTTCTCACTGATTGAATTCGGATCTTCCGAACGGGCGATCCAGACCGTACTGTGTCGTTCACCCGTTCGAGGTCCGGAGCGCATCGACATGTCTTCCGGGCACGGGCGTCCTGCCACGACACCGGAGGATGCGATGTCCCAAGGCACGGCGACGACCGGCGAATCCCGGCTCCCCTTGCGCACTTTGGTCGCAGCGAGCATCGGCAACGCCGTGGAGTGGTACGACTGGACGGTCTACACCGCGTTCAGCGTCTACTTCGCGCGTGCGTTCTTCCCCGGCGACCTCGCGCTGATCAACACCCTGGCCACCTTCGCGCTGGCGTTCTTCTTCCGCCCGCTGGGCGGCTGGTTGCTCGGCCGGTTCGCCGACCTGCGCGGCCGCAAGACCGCGATGCTGGTGACCATCTCGCTGATGGCCGGCGGATCGCTGGTGATCGGGTTGCTGCCGACGTTCGACACGATCGGTTGGGCGGCGGCGATCCTGCTCATCCTCGCCCGCATCGGTCAAGGGCTTTCGCTGGGCGGTGAGGTGTCCAACGCCTCGGCGTACCTCGCGGAGATCGCCCCGGCGGCCAAACGCGGTCGGTACTCAGCGTTCTTCTACATCTCGACCGGTTCCGCACTGCTCATCGCGTCGCTTCTGGGCTACGCGCTGACCGCGCTGCTGACCAAGGAACAGCTCGTCGACTTCGGCTGGCGCATCCCGTTCCTGATCGGCGGTGTGCTCGGCCTGGCGGGCATCTGGTTGCGCCGAACGCTCGAGGAGACCGAGCAGTTCGAGGAGAACCAGGCCAAGGCCAAGGCGCTGAAGAATCCACTGTGGATAACGCTGACCGGGCACCCGAAGGCGGTCGCGCAGCTCGTCGGCTTCAGCATGCTCTCGACGCTCTGCTACTACACGTTCTTCAGCGCGCTGACTCCGTTCGCAGTGGACAGCCGCGGTGCCAGCGCGACGGACGTGTTCTTGGCGCTGTCGATCGCCACCGCGTTGTTCATCGCTCTGCAGTACCCGGTCGGCGCGCTGTCGGACCGCTTCGGCCGCAAGCCGCAGCTGCTGATCTGGTCGGGGGCCACGGCGATCCTCATCGTGCCGCTGTCGAGCCTGGTCCGCCCCGGTTTCGGCAACCTGCTAGTGGTCTTCTGCGTCGGAATCGCGCTCTACACCGCGATGACCTCGATCGCCCCGGCGATCATGTCCGAGCTGTTCCCGACCGAACTGCGCGGCCTGGGCATCGGTGCCTGGTACAACCTGACCGTCGCGATCTTCGGCGGCACGGCACCGCTGGTCATCCAGACCCTGGCCCGCTACGAGCTGTCGTCGCTGTTCTTCTGGTACATCGCGGTCGGAGCGGCGATCGCGTTCTTCGTCATCCGCACCCTCCCGGAAACCAAGGGCACCGAACTCCGCTAACTCGATCTAGCGAAGAGTGAAGGGCCCCTTCGACCCCTTCAAGACCGCGGCGCGAAGCGCCTCCTTGAGGGTGGCGGTCGGGCGGCGGGCGGGACGGTCGAAGGTGCCCTTCACCTTTTGGAAAATCAGCGGAGGGGAACGAGGTCGTCCGCGTGGACCACCTCTCGGCGTTGTTCCGTGGGTAGTTGGTGGCTGGAACGGCCGATGAGGTCTGGGAGTTCCGCGGCGTCGTAGGCGACTACTCCTCGAGCCACCACGTCGCCCGTCGGGTTGACCAGTTCCACCACGTCGCCGCCGTCGAAGGCGCCCTCCACCGCGGTGACTCCCGCGGCCAGCAGGGAGCGGCGCTTCTTCACCACTGCCGTGACCGCACCGTCGTCCAACCACAGGCGTCCGTTCGCGTCGGCCGCGTGCGCGAGCCAGAAGCGGCGGGCCGACAGCCTGCTGCCGGTCGCCGCGAAGGCGGTGCCGACGTCGGCAGGTCCCAGCGCGCGCTCGGCGTTCGCGGACGAGGTCAGCAGGACCGGGATGCCCGACGAGCAAGCGACCCTGGCCGCCCCCACTTTGGACGCCATGCCACCGGTGCCGAGCCCGGACGCGCCGGTGCTGCCCGCACGCACGCCGACCATGTCCGCGTCCCCGTTGACCTCCCGGATCACCGAAGCGCCGCCGCGACGGGGATCCCCGTCGTACAGGGCGTCCACATCGGACAGCAGGATCAGCGCGTCGGCACCGACCAAGTGCGAGACGAGCGCGGCGAGCCGGTCGTTGTCACCGAAGCGGATCTCGGTGGTGGCCACCGTGTCGTTCTCGTTGACCACCGGCACCGCGCCGAGTCCCAGCAGGCGGTGCAGGGTGCGCTGGGCGTTGCGGTAGTGCCCTCGGCGCATCACGTCTTCCGCGGTCAGCAGGACCTGGCCGACCGTCAGCTGGTAGCGCGAGAAGGATTCGATGTAGGCGTGCGCGAGGGCCTGCTGACCGACGCTCGCGGCAGCCTGCTGAGTCGCGAGATCCCGCGGCCTGCGACGCAATCCCAGCGGGGCGAGGCCAGCGGCGATCGCACCCGAGGACACCAGCACCACCTGGCAGCCGGACGCCACGCGCTTGGCCACCGAGTCGACCAGCGCCGCCAGCCGATCGGTGTCCAGGCCGCCTTCGGTGGTGGTCAGCGACGAAGAGCCGACCTTCACCACGACCCGCTGCGCGGTCGCGACCGCCTGCCGGGTGGCCGAGAGCTCGTCGCTCACGCGTCCTCCCCGCCGGCCCCCTCGCGGAACTGGCCGAACTCGTCCAGCGAGCTGCGCCGGGCCTTCTTCGCGGCCTTGCGCTCGTGGGCGGAGATCCGGTCGTCCTGGTCCACGCGCAGGTCGGTGCCGCGGCGGCCGAGCACACCGGCCACGCCTGCCGGGGTCGTCGGCTCCCAGTCGAAGGTCATGTTGCCGATGGTCACCTGGCTGCCGGGCTCCGCGCCCTTCTTGGCCAGCGCGTCCTCGACACCCAGCTTGGCCAGGCGGTCGGCCAGGAAGCCGACGGCCTCGTTGTTGGCGAAGTCAGTCTGCCGCACCCAGCGCTCGGGCTTCTCGCCGCGCACCACGTAGGCGTCCTCGAACTCGGGGTCCTCTTCGACGGTGAACCCGCCGTCGTCGACCGCGGTCGGGCGCACCACCACGCGCGCCGCCTCCGGCTCCGGAAGCTGCTCGCGGTAGCGCACGACCTCGGCGGCCATCGCGAAGCTCAGCTCGCGCAGGCCCTCGCGGGACGCGGTGGACACCTCGAACACCGGCCAGCCGCGCTCCTCGACTTCGGCGCGCACCAGGTCGGCCAGATCGCGGGCGTCCGGCACGTCCATCTTGTTGAGCACGACCATGCGCGGGCGTTCGGCCAGGTCGACGCCGCCCTGTTCGGCTTTCAGCGCCGGCGTGTACTGGGCGAGCTCGTTCTCCAGCGCGTCCACATCGGACATCGGGTCGCGGCCCGGCTCGAGGGTGGCGCAGTCGACGACGTGCACCAGGACGGCGCAGCGCTCGATGTGGCGCAGGAAGTCCAGGCCCAGGCCTCGGCCCTCGCTGGCCCCCGGGATGAGTCCGGGCACGTCGGCCACGGTGAACACGGTCTCGCCCGCGGTGACCACGCCGAGGTTGGGCACCAGCGTGGTGAACGGGTAGTCGGCGATCTTCGGACGCGCTGCGGACAGCACCGAGATCAGCGACGACTTGCCCGCCGACGGGAAGCCGACCAGGCCCACGTCGGCGACCGACTTGAGCTCCAGCACCAGTTCGGCCTCGTCGCCCGGCTCGCCGAGCAGGGCGAAGCCCGGGGCCTTGCGCGCTTTGGAGGCCAGCGCCGCGTTGCCCAGGCCACCGCGACCACCGGCGGCGGCGACGAACGTGGTGCCGTTGCCGACCAGGTCGGCCAGCACCTCGCCGTCCGGGGTCAGCACCACGGTGCCGTCCGGGACCGCCAGGATCAGGTCCTCGCCATGGGCGCCGTTGCGCATGCCGCCCTGCCCCGGCTTGCCGTTGGTCGCACGCGCGTTGGGCCGGTAGTGGAAGTCCAGCAGGGTGTGCGCGTTGGGGTCGACGACGAGCTGCACGTCGCCGCCCTTGCCACCGTTGCCGCCGTCCGGCCCGCCCAGCGGCTTGAACTTCTCCCGGTGCACCGAGGCGCAGCCATTCCCTCCGTCGCCAGCCGCGACGTGGATGGTCACGCGGTCAACGAACCGCGACACGAATGCCTCCAGGAAGATCAAGCCGAGCGGCGCCCGGCGGTAGAACGCTCCGAACCTGATCAGGAATCAGGTCTGGGAAAACAGCAACGAGGGGCGGACCGGACTAGCCGGACCCGCCCCTCGTCGGGAAGTGCTCGCAGCCGAGAGCCGGATCAGGCCTCGGCCGACTTCACGCTGACGGCCTTGCGGCCGCGGTACCGTCCGAACTCGACGGTGCCGGCGGACAGCGCGAACAGGGTGTCGTCCTTGCCGCGACCCACGTTCAGACCCGGGTGGAACTTGGTGCCACGCTGACGGATCAGGATCTCACCGGCCTTGACGACCTGGCCGCCGTAGCGCTTCACCCCGAGGTACTGGGGGTTAGAGTCGCGGCCGTTCCGAGAGCTGGATGCGCCCTTCTTGTGTGCCATGACTACTCAGGTCCTCACTTGTTGATGCCGGTGACCTCGACACGGGTCAGCTTCTGACGGTGACCCTGTCGCTTGTGGTATCCGGTCTTGTTCTTGAACTTGTGGATGCGGATCTTGGGGCCCTTGGTCTGCTCGACCAGCTTGCCGGTCACCGACACCTTGGCCAGCGCATCGGCGTCGGTCGTGACGTCGGTACCGTCGACGACCATCAGTGCCGGGAAACTGACCTCGGAGCCCAGCTCGCCCTCGAGCTTCTCGACCTCGACGACGTCCCCGACAGCCACCTTGTACTGCTTGCCGCCGGTCTTGACGATCGCGTACATGAGTCGGAAGTCTCCTGCTGCTCGGTTCTCGCTACTTTCACCAGGTCTGCGGCGGACGTCCACCCCGACCCGAATCGGATCGAGGATTCCTACCACGCCGCTGGTGCAGCGCCTCGGTGGGGTTCCCGTCCCAGGCAGCGCGGAGCACCACTCGAAACAGGCGTTTAACCTCTCCGCCCGTCCGGCGGCGAGAAGTTCTCACCCATCATACAGTCCGCGTTCCGGGTCCCGATCGGGCGGGGCCGCACCACGCGGGGCGCACGACTGGAAGTCGGCGACAGGCGAGCCGCGACAGCGTAAGACGGGCCTCCGAACGGGGTCAAATCGACCCCTCCGAAAGAAGGTGCCGGACTTGTCCGGTCTCTTGCTACGGTAGGTCGCCGTTCTACTTGATCTGGGGAAACACCTCGTGACTGACATCGCACCGGGGGCGGAGCTGGACGATCGCTCCGACTCCGGAACCTCGCCGCGCCCGAGGCCGTTGCAGCGATTCGGACCGCTCCTGCTCGGGCTGTCGGCGATCGTGCCGCCGCTGCTGATGCTCCGGGAAGTCCTGCGCTACCCGCAGATGCACTTCTACGACTACTGGTGGGTGCTGCTGGACCTCACCAACGACGACGGCACGCTGCGCCCGGAGGCGCTGCTGGGTTTCCGCAACGAGCACCCGTTCGTGCTGCCCAGCCTGCTGTTCTGGCTCAGCGCCCGGTACGGCCATGGCCTGAACCAGCCGCTGGGCCTGGTGATCATCGCTTTCGGCGTGATCAGCGTGCTGCTGGTGTGGGCGATGCTGCCCAAGGAGCTCAACCGCTGGCAACGCGCCGGGCTGGTCGCGGCCACCTCGACGCTGGTGTTCAACCCGCACGGCATCCACAACTACGTGCGCTCGATGAGCGGCGCGTCCTGGATCCTCGCCCTGATGCTGGTGCTCGCGGCGCTGCTGGCGATGCAGCGCTATCACCGGCTGTGGGCGATCGTCTTCGGCCTGCTGGCCTCGATCAGCTACGGCACCTCGTTCGCGGTGTGGCCGGCTCTGGCCCTGATGGCGTGGCTGCGCGGCGACCGGCGCAAGTGGGTGGCTGCCCCGATGGCGGTCGGCCTGGTCGTGGTTGCTTCCTGGCTGGTGCTGCGCGGACCGCAGGGCGGCGGGGGCGCTTCTCCCACCGATGACCCGGCGCAGGCGCTGCTGGCCGGGCTGAGCATGCTCGGCATGGTGTGGACCGGCACCGAACCGGCGATCGCGCTGATCGCGGGCGTTGCCGGACTGGCAACGCTGGTGGTGCACGCCCAACAGCAGACACCGGAGCAGCGGCGCAACGCCGCACCCTGGTGGGGCCTGGCGGTTTACGCCGCCGGGTGCGCGGTGATGATCTCCGGCTCGCGCGCCGCGTTCGGCGAAACGGCCGGGCTGCAAAGCCGGTACAACAGCATGACCGCCGCGCTGTGGATCGCACTGCTGGTGATCGTGGTTGCCTGGCCCAAGCTGCCGAGGCTGCGCACCGTCACCGTCGCGGGCACCGTGCTGGCCACCGTGGCGCTGGGAGCGCCGATGGCGCAGAGCGTCCGCTCCGACGCGCCGAACCAGGACCTGCTGGCCATCGCCGCGCGCATCGGGCACCCGGACGCCTTCGCCGACCGGTTCCCGGAGCCGGACCGCCTGCTGCCGCGCTTGCAGGCGCTGGGCCACTACCCGTTCTCCCCCGAGTTCACCCTGAACTGCCCCGACGGCCTGGAGCTCGGCGACCGGGTCAGCACCGCGAACTGGCGCCAGCCCAGCGAAGGCGCGTTCCGGGAACCCCGCCCGGACGGCCGGGACGTGATCCTCAACGTCGAGACCGACGAGGTCCAGGGCGGGGCACGGATGCTCAAGGGCTGGGCGATCTCCGGCATCGAGCGCGCCAGCTGCGTCGCGGTGCTCGACCAGAGCGGCACGGTGATCGGCGGCGGTGTCGTCGACATTCCGCGCTCGGACGCCGAATCGCAGACCCCGGGCATCGAGATCGGGCTCGGCTTCGAAGCAGTCGCGCCGGCCCAGCCGGGTCTGCTGCGCGTCGCCTTCCACTTCCCCGACGGCTGGTGGATCCGGCCCCTCACCGAAAGTCCGCAGGTCGCGTCATGACGCAAACCCCGTCACCGCAGGTGTCGCTGCTCACCCCGGCGAAGAACGAGCAGGACAACCTGCCCCGGCTGTTCGCCGAGATCAGCGAGGCCATGGAGCAGCAGGACCGCAGCTGGGAGCTGCTGGTCGTCGACGACGGCAGCACCGACGACAGTTGGCAGGTGATCAGCGAACACGCGGCACGGGATCCGCGGATCCGCGGCATCCGGCTGCGTCGCAACTTCGGCAAGGCCGCCGCGCTGGCCGCCGGGGTCGCCGAGGTCCGCGGTGAGCTGCTGGTCACGCTGGACGCCGACCTGCAGGACGATCCGGCCGAGATCCCCCGGCTGCTGGCCGAGCTGGACGCCGGGGCCGACCTGGTCAGCGGGCACAAGGCGAACCGCCAGGACCCGCTGGGCAAGCGGCTGCCGTCGAAGGTGTTCAACTGGTTCACCGGGCTGATCACCGGCCTGAAGTTGTCCGACCACAACTGCGGGCTCAAGGCCGCGCGAACCGAGGTCTACCGACGGGTTCCGCTGTACGGGGAGCTGCACCGCTACATCCCGGCGCTGGCGCACCAGCTCGGCTACCGGGTCGTCGAGCAGGCCGTGCACCACCGGGCCCGCCTGCACGGCAAGTCCAAGTACGGCCTCGAGCGCTACCTGCGCGGTGCGCTGGACCTGCTCACAGTCGTCGCATTGACCCGCTACGGGCGGCGTCCGGCGCACCTGTTCGGCGGGTTGGGGATGCTGGCCGGGACGATCGGCACGCTGATCCTGCTGTACCTGACCGGGGTGTGGATGTTCACCGACCAGCCGATCGGCACCAGGCCGCTGCTGACGCTGGGCATCCTGCTGGAGATCTTCGCTGTGCAGATGATCTCGGTGGGCCTGCTCGCCGAGCTCGTGCTGCACCACACGGGCCGGGACCGGGACATCGACGTCCTCGTGGCCGACCAGACATCGGTCACGGCCCCCGCCGCCTGATCCCGCAGTTTCAATGAGGTTTTTCCATCCTCGTTTTGCGTGGCGGCGCGGGTCGCGCTTCGCGGTCATGGGCCGGACAGGATGAAAAACCCTCGATGGAAGCTGCGGTGCGCCGTGCGTGGGATTCACAGTTTCAATTGAAACTGTAGTTGGCCGGACGCCCGAGCAGATTTTTACTTCCAGTGGGTAACGGCGCGAGGTCCGGGCGATAACGGCGCGCTCACCGCCGGGGGGTGCACTCGCCTGCGCGCGAGCGCACCCCCGTAAGGTGCTGCGCGTGCACTCGGCGAAGCGACTTCGGCTGTCTGCCGCAATCCTCGGAATCGTCGGGACGGTGCTTGCGCTCCTGATCCCGTTCCTCCCGGTCAATCACAACATCACCACGCTGAAGTGGCCGACCGCGGAAGGCACCAGATCGGTGTCGGCACCGCTGGTCTCCTATTCACCGCTGTGGTTGAACGCGGAGGTGCCCTGCGCTGCCGTCCGGAGTCTGGACGAGCGCACGGCCGGGCCGGGCATGCTGCTCAGCACCAATCCCCCGTCCTCGGACTTCGGCAAGCTGACCGGTCTGGTCCTGCAGGTCGACAACGGCCAGGCCGCGCTGTTCTCCAAGGGACAGCAGGTCGGCACGGTCGACCTGCCTCCCGGTGACTGCACGATCAAGCTGCGTGCCGACGCCGGGGGCACCACCGCCACCGTCGGCGGCAAGCAGTGGGCGAGCGTCCTCGGCGACCAGCGGCCCCAGCTGACCGGCATCTACTCCGCGCTCGACAGCGCCGTCGACGACGTCCACGGCCTGTCCTTCGAGGCCCGCGTGGACAACCGGTTCAGCACCGAAGCCACGGCACTCAAGCTGACCGTGATAGCGCTGACCGTCGCCGCGTTCATCGGCTCCGTGATCTGCCTGCGGCGACTGGACATGCGCGCCGGACGACGCGCGCCGAAGCTGGCCCCGATCGGGTGGTGGAAGCCGACGCTGCGCGACGCATCGGTGTTCATCACGCTGGGCGTGTGGTGGCTGATCGGGGCGATGACCTCCGACGACGGCTACGTGCTCAGCATGGTGCGCTCCGAGCAGAGCGCCGGGTACGTCAGCAACTACTACCGCTGGTTCGCCAACCCCGAATCGCCGTTCGGCTGGTTCTACGAGCTCTACGCGCTCTGGGTGCAGGTCTCGACGGCGACGCCGTGGGTGCGGTTGCCCGCGCTGCTGATGGGCATCGTGTCCTGGCTGCTGATCAGCCGCGAGGTGCTGCCGCGCCTCGGCCAGCAGGTGCGGCGCTCCAACGCCGCCGGCTGGGCCGCCGCCGCGGTGTTCCTGGCCTTCTGGCTGCCGTACAACAACGGCCTCCGCGCTGAGCCGGTCGTGGTGCTGTTCTCGCTGCTGGCGCTGTGCGCCGTCGAGCGCGCCGTGGCCACCGGGCGACTGGTTCCGGCCGCGCTGGGCCTGGTGGGCGCGGCGCTGTCGGTCGGCGTCAACCCGCACGGGTTGGTCGCAGTGCTTCCCTACATCGCTGCGATCAAGCCGCTGTACCGGCTGGTGCGCAAGCGGGCGCAGGAGTTCGGCTGGCTGCCGGTGCTCGCGCCGATCTCCGCATCCGGGTTCGTGATCCTGACCTTGGTGTTCTACGACCAGACCTTCCGGTCGGTCCTGGACTCGATGGAGCTCAAGACCACCTTCGGCCCCAACGGCCGGTGGTACGAGGAGCTCAGCCGCTACGCCCTGCTGTTCAGCCAGAGCCCGGACGGCTCGATGACCCGGCGCTTCCCGGTGCTGCTGGTCATCCTGTGCCTGGTGATGTGCGCGGTCGTGCTGCTGCGCCGCAACCGCATCCGGGGCGCGGCGCTGGGCCCGAGCCGACGGCTGCTGGCGATCACCGCGATGTGCTTCGCGGTGCTGGCCCTCACCCCCACCAAGCACACCCACCACTTCGGCATCTTCGCTGCGTTCGGCGGCGCGCTGGCCGCGCTGACGGCCTTGGCGACCAGCACCACGGTGCTGCGCTCCCGCCGCAACCGGGCGGCGTTCATCGCCGGGCTGATGGTGATCCTGGCCTTCGCCGCCACCGGCCCCAACGCCTGGTGGTACGTCTCGGGCTGGGGCATCCCGTGGTTCGACAAGCCGCCGTCGATCAAGGGCTACAACTTCAGCACGCTGTTCCTGTTCTTCGCCGCGGTCGCGGGCATCATCGCGCTGATCGAGCACCTGCGCATCGACGAGAACAACCCGAAGGTCGTCGACGAGAGCTGGGACAGCCCGGAGAAGCGCAGCCGTGCGCTGCGACTGGGCACCGCGCCGCTGTCGGTGGTGTGCGCGTTGTTGGTGCTCTTCGAACTGGCGAGCTTCGGCAAGGCCATCCAGAAGCAGGACGACACCTACAACCTCGGTGTGGACAACATCAAGCAGCTGACCGGATCCAGCTGCGGGTTGTCCGACTACATCGAAGTCGAGACCGATCCGCGGGCCGGTGTGCTGCCGGTGTCGCCTGAGCAGCCCGAGGCGGCCGCTCCGGTGACCGACAAGGCCATGCCGGTTCCGCCGAAGCGACTGGTCGGCCACGAGACCGCCGAGGAGTACCTGAAGCCCAAGGAAGTCGGTTTCAACCGACCCGGCGTGCCGGTCGACAACCCCAACGACCCGGAGGAGCCGAACTATCGGCCGCCGAACCAGTTCGGTGGGGACGACGCCCCGGTGTGGGGCAGCTACGACGAGGCCGGCCTCGGCACCGGCGAGCTGCGCACGCCTTGGTACGACCTGCCCGAGGAGGCGCTCAGCGGCAAGGTGCCGGTCGTGGTGAGCATGGCCGGCGCGGAGACCGGGGCGAACTCGGTGGTGCTGGAGTTCGGCCGGGACACCGACCACGGCTTCGAGATCACCGGCCGCTACAAGGCCGAGCAGGGCCCGCCGCCCGGCTGGCGCGATCACCGCTACACCCTCGGCGCCGAGGCCGAAGGCGCCACGAAGATGCGGCTCGTCGCGGTCGACCAGGCCCTCGGTGTGGACGGCTGGCTGGCGGTGAGCACGCCGCGCGTGCCGAAGCTGACCAACATGACCCAGCTCGTGGGCAACGCTCCGACGTTCGTGGAGTGGCCTGCCGCGCTGGTACACCCGTGCCTGCAGATCTCGGGCCTTTACGACGGCATCGCCGAGATGCCGCGGTTCCGGGTTTCGGCCGGTGAGCTGGTCCGCGACGTCGGCGAGGGCTGGTCCTCGCCGGACGCGGGTGGACCGTTCGGCTGGCTGAACGTGGCATCGAGCGTGCGGGAACTGCCGACCTACCTGCGCGGCGCCCCGCAGCAGGACTGGGGCTCGCTGTACGTCGTGCACCCGTACGACGCGGACGCGCTCCCGGCGAAGGCAGCGTTGGAGATCCACCCGGAAACCCACTGGGGCACGTGGTCACCAGGAGAGCTGACCCAGGCGGTCCAGCTGCCGGGTGACGTGCCGAGCTCGGACGACCGGACCGACATCCCCACGTTCGACGCGAACCAGCAGAACTGACGGAACCAGCAGAAGGGCCCCTCCGACCAGCGGTTGGAGGGGCCCTTCTTTCACGTCCGGGATCGGCCGACACCCTCTTGCCGCATCCGTGAGCGTTCGGCTTTGGGACGAGGTTGCTTCGGGTTCGAAGACCTGTGTGGTCGCCAGGATTGCGAGGCAGTTTGCCTAAGTGCCTGTTTTTGATCCTTTGCTTTTGATGCGCCGCCAGGCGTATAGCCCACCCTCGCAGCTCGCACCGCCGCGGGTTCTCAGCATTCGCCTGGATTGGCATACATAAGTCAGGGCACCCGCAGACCAGGCGGACGCTGACGTTCCGCCACCCGCACCGCAAAGCAAAACGAGTTCAAAAACAGGTTCTAAAACTGACAGCGTTCTCGACGCAGCCCTGCGGTGAGGTGAGGATCAGTTTTGGGCAGAACCGACGGAGGTCACCGCCGCTTGAATCAGGCGATACAAGCTGACCGAACGCGGGTGTCCCCTTGGGGCACGTGCAGCGGGGCGGAAAAGCGGAATGGCCGATCCGTTGGTGAACGGATCGGCCATTCCTGGTTGTTCGGTCAGCCCTCGACGGGCGGGCCGGCGGGGCGCGACGACGACCGGCGGCGGACCCGGCGGACCGGGGCTGCCGGTGCGACCTCGGACATGCCGTTGTCGGTCGGCTGGGCCGGCTCGGCAGGCTTGGTGATCACCAGCGGCGCCACCGGCGCGCCAGCGCTCGCGGTCGCTCGCGTCGCCTTGCGGCGACGGCCGTTCGCTCCGGCCTTCGCCGCCGGGGCGGCTTCGGCCTTCGGCTCCGCCGCGGCCGGCTCAGCGGCCTTCTCGGCCGGCTTCGCCTTCTCCACCGGCTTCGCAGCCTCAGCGGGCTTCGCCGCTTCCGGCTTCTTCGCCGGGCGCTCCTTCGGAGCCTCCGCCTTCGGCTCGGCCTTCGCCGCTTCCGCGGGCTTCGGCTCCACCTCGCGCTTCTCAGCGGGCTTCGCCTCGACCGGCTTCGCCGACTCCGCCTCCGGCGCCTCCTTCACCGGCTCCGGGGTCTTCGCCTCGGTGCGCTCCGGCTGCTCGTCCTGCTGCTTGCCGCGGTTGCGGTTGCGGCGGGAGCCGTTGTTGTTGTTCCCACCGCCGCCACTGCCGTGGCCGTTATGGTGCTGGGTCGGCTCGGTGGAGACCAGCAGGCCGCGGCCGCGGCAGTGCTCGCAGGTGCTGCTGTAGGCCTCGAGCAGGCCGGTGCCGACCCGCTTGCGGGTCATCTGCACCAAACCCAGCGAGGTCACTTCGGCGACCTGGTGGCGGGTGCGGTCCCGGCCCAGGCACTCGGTGAGGCGGCGCAGCACCAGGTCGCGGTTCGACTCCAGCACCATGTCGATGAAGTCGATGACGATGATGCCGCCGATGTCGCGCAGCCGGAGCTGGCGGACGATCTCCTCGGCCGCTTCCAGGTTGTTGCGGGTGACGGTCTCCTCGAGGTTGCCGCCCGAGCCGGTGAACTTGCCGGTGTTGACGTCGATGACCGTCATGGCCTCGGTGCGGTCGATCACCAGGTAGCCGCCGGAGGGCAGCCAGACCTTGCGGTCCAGGGCCTTGGCGATCTGCTCGTTGATCCGCTGCTCAGTGAACACGTCGTTCTTGCCGACGTGCTTGACCAGCCGCTGCGCCAGGTCGGGCGCGACGTGCTGGACGTAGGCCTCGATGGTGTCCCAGGCGTCGTTGCCCTGGACCGTCATCTGCGAGAAGTCCTCGGTGAACAGGTCGCGGACGACCTTGATCAGCAGGTCCGGCTCCTCGTAGAGCAGCTGCGGGGCCTGCGCGCCGGGGATCTCGGCCTTCTCCTTGATGACCTCCCACTGCGCCTGCAGGCGGCGCACGTCACGGTCCAGCGCCTCTTCGCTGGTGCCCTCCGACGCGGTGCGGATGATCACCCCGGCGTTGTCCGGGACGATCCGCTTGAGGATCTCCTTGAGCCGCTTGCGCTCGGTGTCGGGCAGCTTGCGGCTGATGCCGGTGGCGCCGCCGCCCGGCACGTACACCAGGAAGCGACCGGGCAGGCTGATCTGGGTGGTCAGCCGGGCGCCCTTGTGACCGACCGGGTCCTTGGTGACCTGCACCAGGACGCTGTCCCCCGTCGACAGCGCCTGCTCGATGCGGCGCGCCTTGCCGGCCAGTCCGGCGGCGTCCCAGTCGACCTCACCGGCGTAGAGCACAGCGTTGCGGCCGCGGCCGATGTCGACGAAGGCGGCTTCCATGCTGGGCAGCACGTTCTGCACGCGACCCAGGTAGACGTTGCCGACCAGCGAGCCGGTGCCCGACGAGGTCACGAAGTTCTCGACGAGGACGTTGTCCTCGAGCACCGCGATCTGCGTCTGGTCGCCGTTCTGCCGGACCGCCATCTTGCGGTCCACCGACTCGCGGCGAGCCAGGAACTCGGCCTCGGAGAGCACCGGGGCGCGGCGGCGTCCGGCCTCGCGGCCGTCCCGGCGGCGCTGGCGCTTGGCCTCCAGACGGGTCGAGCCCTTGACCGCGCGGACCTCGTCGTCGCTGCTGTCCTGGCGGGTCTCGGCGGCGGCCGGCTCTCGGACGTGCACGACGGTGTTCGGCGGGTCGTCCTCGCGGGCGCCGCTCTCGTCGTCGGACGTGCCCTTGCGGCGACGGCGGCGACGGCGACGGCGGTTCGACTCGCCCGAGCCCTCAGACTCGGCGTCCGGCTGCTCCTCGGTGGCCTCCGACTCCGCGGGCTGCTCGGCGGCCTCAGCGGCGGCAGTCTCCTCGGCAGTCTCCTCGGTGGCCTCCGACTCGCCTTCACCGCTGATCTCGCCGTCGGCACCGCGGCCACGACCGCGGCCACGGCGACCGCGACGACGGCGGCGACGACCGGTGCCCTCGGAGTCCTCCTCGGACTCGGCCTCAGCCTCGGTCTCGGCCGGTGCTTCGGTCTTGGTCTCGGCCGGTTCCTCCGCAGCAACGGGCTCCAGCGCGGCCTTCTGCTCGGGACGCGACTCCTGCGGCGACGGGGCCAGGAACATGGCCTCCGGCGCGGCGAACATCGGCGTCAACCCGGCGGACGCGCCGCCCTCCGGGGCCGCTTCCCGGCCAGCCGACGCGAAGTGCGCCGCAGGCACCGCCGGGGCCGACTCGGACTCCGGAACGGCTTCCTCAGCAGGCTCCTCGACAGCGGGCTGCTCGGGCTCGGCCTTCTCCTCCGGAGCGGCGGCCGGGGCTTCCGACTCCACCAGCTCCGGGTTCAGGGCCTGCACGACCTGCAGCGCCACCTCACGGGTGATGTTCGACTGAGCGCTGCGAACCGATTCGCCGATCGACTCCAGCGTGTTGATGATCTCCCGGCTGCTAGAACCCAGCAGCTTGGCCAGTGCGTGCACGCGGAGCTTGGCGGGCAGCTCGATGCTGCTCTGCTCTGCCCCGGTAGGTGTGGGCGACTGCCCGCTGGTGCTTCCAGCGGGCGTATCCGTGTTCAACATCCAGCTCCTCCGCCCCCGGGCGCGTCCGGGTGGACGCGGCCGCACAGAGGCATGTGCGTTCTTCGGTCTCCGCCACCCGCGGGCGACGGCAATTCTTCGTGGTCCCTCCGCCCCCAGCCTTCAGGCCGGGAAGTCACACGGCGGGTCGGCGACGTCCGCGCCGTCCGTCACCCGGCCGTGGGCTCCCCCGCCGGACTCCGGTCGGCGACTGAGTCCTGGGCCAACGGGTCGGCGATACCGCCTCCGTCGTCGAGCCGACCCTGTTCCAGCCGGGTCGCGCTCGCGGCGGCCGACGGTGCCAGACCGGCGACGACACGCAGGGCGCTCAGTACGTCGTCGGGCCGCACGACGGGTGTTGTCTGCCGCACGACCGTTACAAGTATCCCATACGGTTCCGATGCCTTCGGCCAATCGTCCACTCGGGCGGTTGCGACCGAATTTTGATCACTCTGCGCGACCGCTCCACCGGACTCCTGGACCTCCGCGCTGAGCAGCGCCGCACGCGCGTCGATGGTGCGGCGACCGTCCTTGGTCATCCGCTCCACGAGCGCGGTGTCGGCCGCCATCAGCGCGGTGACGGCGTCGCGCAGCTCCGCGACGTCCGTGCCGGGCAGGTCGATCCGCCACCTGCTGACGTCGAGCTTATCCGCCAGCGGGCCCGGCTGGGCCACCACCGCGTCGAGCACGTCGATGCCCTCGGGCAGCGCGGCGTTGAGCTCGACGCGCAGCGCGGCCGGCTCGACCTGCTCCACCAGCTGGAGCTCGACGTACTCGGCAATGCTGGACACCCCGGTGGGCACCGCGCCCGCCCAGGACACCTTCGGGTGCGGGCTGAAGCCCTGGGAATACGCCATCGGTACCCCGGCCCGTCGCAGCGCGCGCTCGAAGGTGCGCGCCACGTCGCGGTGCGAGGTGAACCGCAGCCGCCCCCGCTTGGCGTAGCGAAGCCGCAGCTTCTGCACCGGCGGAGCCGAGGGATTGGGGTGATCTCGCCGACTCAGGATGCCCTCCCGACCATGATCGTCATCGGCGGTCCTCGACGACCGCTCCAATGCCGATGCTTGCTTGCTCAACCGCAGTGTGACAACACCTGCGGGCCAGTTTTCGAAGGACCGTACCGCGCGGAGCGCCCCCGCACCGAGCCGCTGCTCGGGTGGTCGCCGGCCCGTCGAGAACCGGCGACCACTCCGAGCGGAAGGCTCTGACCAGCGCTTCCAGCCGGTGTCAGCCCTGGGTGAAGGCCGGGTTGCGGACCGGGGAGCCTTGCCCGACCGGGGAGATCGGCAGCAGCTTGCGGCCCGTCGGACCGACCTCGATGTCGGTGCCCATGGTCGGGCACACGCCGCAGTCGAAGCACGGGGTCCAGCGGCAGTCGTCCTGCTCGCGGGCGTCCAGCGCGTCCTGCCAGTCCGCCCACAGCCATTCCTTGTCCAGGCCGGAGTCGAGGTGGTCCCACGGCAGGACCTCGCCCTCGGTCCGCTCCCGGGTGGTGTACCAGTCCAGGTCCACCCCCAGCGGCTCCAGCTCGGCCGCGGCGCAGGAGACCCAACGCTCGTACGAGAAGTGCTCGTTCCAGCCGTCGAACCGGCCGCCCTCGCGCCACACCCGCTCGACGACCCGCCCGATCCGCCGGTCACCGCGAGAGAGCAGGCCTTCGATCATCGACGGCTTGCCGTCGTGGTAGCGCATGCCGATGTTGCGGCCGATCTTGCGATCGGAGTTGATCGCCTCGCGCAGCTTGCGCAGCCGCGAGTCGACGGTGTCCGGGTCGGTCTGCGAAGCCCACTGGAACGGGGTGTGCGGCTTGGGCACGAACCCGCCGATGGAGATCGTGCACCGGATGTCCTTGCGCCCGGAGGCCTCGCGACCAGCACGGATGACCTCCTTGGCCATCTCGGCGATCTGCAGCACGTCGTCGTCGGTCTCGGTGGGCAGACCGCACATGAAGTACAGCTTGACCTGCCGCCAGCCGTTGGCGAAGGCCGCCGAGACGGTGCGGATCAGGTCCTCCTCCGACACCATCTTGTTGATCACGCGGCGGATCCGCTCGCTGCCGCCCTCCGGGGCGAACGTCAGACCGGAGCGGCGACCGTTGCGGGACAGCTCGTTGGCTAGGTCGATGTTGAACGCGTCCACCCGGGTCGACGGCAGCGACAGGCCGGTGTTGGTGCCCTCGTAGCGGTCGGCCAGTCCCTTGGTGATCTCGGCGATCTCGGAGTGGTCGGCCGAGCTCAGCGACAGCAGCCCGACCTCCTCGAAGCCGGTGGCCTGCAGACCCTGCTGCACCATCTCGCCGATGCCCTCGATGGAGCGCTCGCGCACCGGCCGGGTGATCATCCCGGCCTGGCAGAACCGGCAACCGCGGGTGCAGCCGCGGAAGATCTCCACGCTCATCCGCTCGTGCACGCTCTCGGCCAGCGGGACCAGTGGCTGCTTCGGGTACGGCCAATCGTCGAGCTCCATGGTGGTGCGCTTGAAGACCCGGTACGGGGCGCGCTCCTGGTTGGGCACGATCTGGTCGATGGCACCGTCGGCGCGGTAGCTGACGTCGTAGAACTTCGGGACGTACACGCCACCCGACTCGGCCAGGCGCAGCAGCAGCTCGTCGCGGCCGCCCGGCTGACCCTCCGCCTTCCAGCGGCGGATGGCCTCGGTGACCTCCAGGACGGCTTCCTCGCCGTCACCGAGCACCGCCGCGTCCAGGAAGTCCGCGATCGGCTCCGGGTTGAACGCCGCGTGCCCGCCGGCCAGCACGATCGGGTGGTCGTCGGTGCGGTCGACGGCGTGGATCGGGATCCCCGCAAGGTCCAGCGCGCCGAGCAGGTTCGTGTAGCCCAGTTCGGTGGCGAAGCTGATGCCCAGCACGTCGAAGGCACCGACCGGGCGGTGCGCGTCCACGGTGAACTGCGGGATGTCGTTCTCCCGCATCAGCTCCTCGAGGTCCGGCCACACCGCGTAGGTGCGCTCGGCCAGCACGTCCGGCTGCTCGTTGAGGATCTCGTAGAGGATCTGGACGCCCTGGTTGGGCAGCCCGACTTCGTAGGCGTCGGGGTACATCAGGCACCACCGGATGGCGGTGTCGTCCCACGCCTTCACCGTCGCGTTGAGCTCCCCACCCACGTACTGCACGGGTTTGGAGACCCGCGAGAGCAGCGGTTCCAACCTGTCGAAAACGGACTCCACACGCACCCAACCAGGGTAAAGGCCCCGGTTCAGCCGAAGGGCCCGGGGCGAATTCGAATGAGGTCTTGCTTCTGTTCGGCGACCGCCCGCGCGGTGCCCAAGTCTTCATCTCGGCGAAGCCACCGGAGGCGTTTCAGGACCCTGTCGCGGGTGGTCAGGCGCTTCCCGGCGAGGCCCTGTTCTAGGGGCGCCCATAGCCAGGAAGCGCCTGAGAGGTTCCACCGCGCACAACGAGTCCGAAAGGATCGCCGAGCACCAGGATCAGACGTCCCGGGTGAACCAGATCTCGTCGCGGTCGTCGCCGGCGGTGACGCGCACCGCACCCGGCCACCAGCCCCGCCCGACCCAACCGAGCCCCTCGTAGAAGCGCTCCAGGTCGTGGCCGCTGCGGGTGACCAGGTCAAGCATCTCCAGACCGATCGCCCGCGCTTGCGCCAGCACCGCGTCGTGCAGCTGCTTGCCCCAACCCTTGCCCTGCAGCACCGGGTCGACCGCGAGCCAGGCGAGCTCACCGGTGTGCTTGCGGACCGGCAGCTGGCGCGATCGCAGCACCGCGATCCCGACCAGCAGATCCTGCTGGCCGATGATGATCAGGTGCGCCTTCTCGCCGCGCACCTCGTCGACCAGCTTGGTGGCCACGGCACGCAGCTCGTCCGGGGAGTCGGTCGAGCTGAACCCAGCCGCCCCACCGGCCGCCGTGACCCGGCCCTACAGCTCGGCCAGCCCGTCCACCAGATCCGGGTGCGAGATGTCCGCGCGCTGCGGCCCGGTGACGATGCCCTCCGGGTCGGCGGTCACCGGGGTCAGAGCTCCGGGAACCAGAGCTTGAGCTCGCGCTCGGCGGACTCGGTGGAGTCCGAGCCGTGCACCAGGTTGAACTGGACCTCCAGGCCGAAGTCGCCGCGGATGCTGCCCGGCGCCGCCTTCTCGACCGGGTCGGTGCCGCCCGCCAGCTGGCGGAACGCGGAAATGGCGCGCGGGCCCTCGACGCACGCGGCCACAACCGGGCCGGAGGTGATGAACTCGATCAGCGAACCGAAGAACGGCTTGCCGTCGTGCTCGGCGTAGTGCTGCTCGGCCAGCTCGCGGTCGACGTTCTTCAGCTCCAGCGCGACCAGCTTCAGGCCCTTGCGCTCGATCCGGCTGATCACCTCGCCGACCAGGCCGCGCTCGACACCGTCGGGCTTGACCAGGACCAGGGTGCGCTCGCTCACGGTTCTCCTCCTTCGTCGCCTTCGGCGCCAAGTGCTGCTACCCACGGCGCCCGGTTTGCCCGCCAGCGTATCGATGCAGTGACACGCCCGACACGGGGGCGCCCATCACTCCGGGGCGATCAGCTCCACCGTCGGGAAGTACGCGCGGTACCGGCGCGCGTCGCGCGTCAGGAGTCGAAGGCGGCTGACCGCCGCGTGGGCACCGATGTAGAAGTCCGGAAGCGGCGATCGCTTCTCGCCTCCCCGCTTCCGGTACTGCTGGAAGCACTTCCCAGCGAGGAACGCCGCCGACCATGGCAACGGTGTTCGTACGTAGAGGTCGCCTGGAAGCACGGCATCAAGCTCGTCCAACGTCGAATAACCGACCGATACTTCGGAGTAGACGATCGGGTTGATCACGACGGCCCCCTGCTCGCCCACCTCCTTCAGCTTCTGTCCAGACCACGCCGCCCACTGCGGGCAATCGGTGATCACATCCAGAAAGACGTTGGAATCGACCAGCGTGACGGGCGGGCGAACACCTGCCTCACTCGCCACGGGTCAGCTCCATGATCTCGTCGGTCGTCATCTCGCCGTGTCCGCTGCCCCGCAGCAGATCGACCATCCGTTGTCCGCGACTCGGCACCGAGTGATCGCGGGTGAGGATCAGCGCATCTCCCTCCAATCTGATCTCGATCTGATCCCCTGGGCGCAATCCCAGTTCACGGCGCAGGTCAACCGGGATGGTTACCTGCCCCTTCTCCGTCATCTTCATGGAAGTAAGAATACGACTTTTCCTACTTCCACTTCCACCGAATAACCCGATCGTGGCTGGTCAGCGTTGGGGGTCGAGGGTTTTGGCCCAGAGGGAGCGGCCGGTTTGGTCTCGGAGGTCGACTCGGAGTTGGCCGGTTCGGGCGTCGATGTTGACCTCGCCGAAGTGCTGGAAGCCCTCGAGCGGTGAGGCGCCCTGACGGGGCGGGGCGCTGAGGAACACCTGGTCAGGACCGAACGTCGGGTCAAGCTTGTTCGGGCCGAACGCGCCGGCGTGCAGCGGGCCGGAGACGAACTCCCAGAACGGGTCGAAGCCCTCGAAGGCGGCGCGCTCCGGGGAGTACTCGATCGCCGCCGAGTAGTGCACGTCTGCGGTCAGCCAGACCGTGTTGCGCACCGAGCGGCGGCTGATCTCCTGCAGCACCCAGGCCAGCTCGGCTTCGCGGCCGTTGGGCACACCAGGCAGGCCGTTGGCCACCGCCTCGATCGCGTCGCCGTCGGGGACCACGATGCCGATCGGCATGTCCGAAGCGATCACCTTCCAGGTCGCCCGCGACCGGCCCAGCTCCTCCACCAGCCAGCGGGCCTGGCGCTCGCCGAGGATCCGTTCCGGGCTGGTGCCCGGCGAGTTCGGGTCGCGGTAGCTGCGCATGTCGAGCACGAACACGTCGAGCAGCGGGCCGTGCGAGACCTTGCGGTACACCCTGCCGTCCACCGCGTCCTGGCGGCGGACCGGCTGCCACTCGTGGAACGCCTGGAACGCCCGCTCGGCGAGCACGTCGACGCGCTTCTCGGTGTACTGGTCCAGGTCCAGGATCTCTCCGGGGTACCAGTTGTTGGTGACCTCGTGGTCGTCCCACTGCACGAGCTGCGGCACCTGCGCGGTGAAGCGGCGGAAGTTCTCGTCGAGCAGGTTGTAGGCGAACTGCCCGCGGTACTCGGCCAGCGTTTCGGCGACCTTGGACTTCTCCGGGGTCACGATGTTGCGCCATACCCGCCCGTCGGGCAGCGTCACCGACTCCTGCAGCGGACCGTCGGCGTACACCGTGTCGCCGCTGTGCAGGAAGAAGTCCGGGTTCCGGGCGGCCATCGCGTTGTAGATCGTCATGCCGCCGAGGTCCGGGTTGATGCCCCAGCCCTGCCCGACGACGTCACCGGACCACAGGAACCGCACGTCGCGGCGACCGCTCGGCACGGTGCGGAAGGTGCCGGTCAGCGGCTCGCTGTCGACCCGGCCGTCCAGGTCCTGGGCGACGACGCGGTAGTGCAGCCGCTGCCCCGGCGGCAGCCCGCCCAGCAGGAGTTCGCCGGTGCCGTCGGTCTCTGGGGTGAGCAGCGGCCCGGGGATCCGCCGCGCGTTGCGGAAATCGGCGTGCTGGGAGACCTCGACGAACATCCGGGACGGTCGGTCGGCGCGGGTCCACACCACTGCACCGTCTGGTCGCGGGTCACCGAGCTGCACGCCGTGGGTCAGCTCGGGGCGTCCGGAGCGGGCGAAGGCCGGGGCGCCGGACAGCAGCAGACCGGAGGTGGCGAGGCCGGTGGCGGCGCCCTTCAGCAGCGTGCGCCGGTTCAGCGCGGGATTGGAGCTCATGCGCTGGTTCTATCCGGACGAAACGGTTCGTGGATCACCGCTGATCGACGTCCAGATGAAGAGTTCGTACCGAATCTCAAGCCTGGTGCGCGGCGGTCCGGCGCGATAGCTTCACCTGCAAACCGACTGGCCGGTCTGACGAGGAGGGCCCGGATGCGCGCCGCCGTGCACACCGCTAGCAACCAGCCGATGCGGATCGAGGATCTCGCCGATCCGACACCGAAGGCCGGTGAGGTCGCCATCGACGTGCGTTCCTGCGGCGCCTGTCACTCCGACCTGCACGTGCTCAAGGGCGAGCTGCCGTTCCCGGCCCCGGCGGTGCTGGGGCACGAGGTCGCGGGCGTGATCTCCGAGGTCGGTCCCGGTGTCACCGGGCTCGCGGTGGGCGACCCGGTGGTCACCAGCTTCATCATGCCGTGCGGCCAGTGCGCGCAGTGCGCTGCTGGGAACGAGGAGATCTGCCTGGAGTTCTTCCAGTTCAACCGGGCCAAGGGACGGCTCTACGACGACGAGACCAGGCTGTTCCGGCCGGACGGCGACCCGGTGTGGATGTACTCCCAGGGCGGGCTCGCCGAGCGGTGCGTCACCCCGGCGACCTCGGTGTACAAGGTGCCCGACGGCGTTGAGCTGGCCGACGTCTCCTCGGTGGGCTGCTCGACCATGACCGCCTACGGCGCGCTGCGCCACGTCGCTGACCTGCGCGTCGGCGACACCGTCGCGGTCGTCGCGGCGGGCGGTGTCGGTTCGGCGCTGATCCAGCTGGCGTCGGTGTTCGGCGCGTCGATGATCATCGCGGTCGACATCAGCGACGAGAAGCTGGCCAGCGCCCGCGAACTCGGCGCGACGCACGTGGTCAACTCGGCGGAGGTGGACGCGCCGGCCGCGATCCGCGAGCTCACCGGTGGGCGAGGGGTCGACGTCGCTTTCGAGGCGCTCGGCGCGGTGCCGACGTTCAACGTGGCTCGCGACTCGGTGGTCGAAGGCGGGCAGGTCGTGGTGGTCGGCATAGCCGCCCGCGGCACCACGGGCGAGTTCGACCTGGCGACCATGGCCCGGCGCAAGCTGCAGATCAAGGGTTCCTACGGCGCGAAGCCCCGCCGCGACATGCCGGTCCTGCTCGACCTGGTGGCCCGAGGCCTCCTCCGCCCCCAGGACGCGATCAGCCGCCGCTACACCTTCGACCAGGTCCAAGAGGCCTACGACGCCCTCAACCGAGGAGAGATCATCGGTCGAGCCGTCGTCGACATCAGCTGAGGTCCGAATGCGATTTCGCGGGAACTCGACGGGTGACCGCCGAACTCCCGCGAAATGGACCTGACACCCGCCACGCAAGACGAGCACCGGAACTCTCAGTCGGTCTTCTCCTCCGGCGGGTAGCCGGGCGGGTGACCGAGCTGGTCGTAAAGCTGGCCTTCGCGCATGCGGCGGGCGACGTCGTTGCGGAGGTACAGGATGTAGCCCCAGATTGCCGCGAAGATCGCGCCCATGATGCCGACCGACGGGTGCACGAAGTAGCACGCCATCATCGCCACCTGCAGCACGAGCGCCACGGCGAGACCCCACGGGCGGCGCTGCACGAACGCCGCCACCAGCATCAACACCGACAGCACCGCGACGATGGCGAACCCGGCGCCGGACACGCCGCCGCCGAAGCGCCAGACCACCGGCAGCGCGAGCAGGAAGGTGATGAACTCCAGCACCAGTGTGCCGGCCATGATCCCGCGCAGTCCCTTCCACGGGTCGCGCACGCCGGGCGGCGCCTCGGGCAGCCCCTTGCCCGGTTCGGGCTTCTGCTCGTCGGTCATGGTCACGGTCCCGCCTCTCCGCGATTCACAGTTCCGCCTCTCCGCGATTCACATTGGTGGTTGCGTTTGGGAGCAATCTTGCGTTTCGCGGTTTCTTGTGGCCGGGTTGAATCACGGTCCCCTTAGGTGCGGTTGCGCGGGGCTCGGGACTGTGTGCCACAGGGCTGCTCATGCCGGTTCCTTGCCGAACAGGGCACGGGCCTCGCCCGCGGTGACCACCGAGCCGGTGATCACCACACCGCCACCGGACACGGCCTCACCGGGGTCTTCGGTCTCTTCGGCGAGCTGGATCGCGGTCTCGACGGCGTCGTCCAGCCGCGGTTCGACGACGATGCGGTCCGGGCCGAAGATGTCCTTGGCCACCGCCGCCAGCGCGTCGGGGTCCATCGCGCGCGGCGAGGAGGTCTTGGTCAGCACGATCTCCTCGACCACCGGCTCCAGCTCGGCCAGGATGCCGCGCGCGTCCTTGTCGTTGAGCACGCCGACCACGGCAACCAGGCGGCGGAAGGAGAACTCCGAGCTGAGCGCATCGGCCAGGGCGCGGGCGCCGTGCGGGTTGTGCGCGGCGTCGACCAGCACGGTCGGCGCAGAGCGCACCCGCTCCAAGCGACCGGGTGTGATGACGCCGGCGAAGGCCTCGCGGACCCGCTCCACGTCGAGCTGGCGATCAGCGCCGGCACCGAAGAACGCTTCGGTCGCGGCGAGCGCGAGGGCGGCGTTGCGCGCCTGGTGTTCGCCGTGCAGCGGCAGGAAGATCTCGTCGTAGACGCCGCCGAGGCCTTGCAGGCGCAGCATCTGCCCGCCGACCGCGACGGTCCGGGCCAGCACGCCGAACTCCTGGCCCTCTCGGGCCACCGTGGCGTCGACCTCCGCGATGCGGTCCATGATCACCTGCTGCGCCGCCGCGGGCTGCGCGGCGACCACGGCGATCGAACCGGGCTTGATGATCCCGGCCTTCTCCGCGGCGATCCCGGCGATGTCGTCACCGAGGTACTCCGCGTGGTCCAGCGCGATCGGGCAGACCACCGCGATCTTGGCGTCGGCGACGTTGGTGGCGTCCCAGCTGCCGCCCAACCCGACCTCGACCACCGCCGCTTCCACCGGAGCGTCGGCGAAGGCCGCGAAGGCCATCCCGGTGAGCACCTCGAACTTGCTCATCCTCACGTCGCTGCGAGAGTCCACGATGGACACGTACGGCGCGACGTCGCGGTAGGCCTCGACATAGGCCTCCGGGCTGATCGGCTTGCCGTCGATGCCGATCCGCTCGGTGGCCAGCTGCAGGTGCGGGCTGGTGTAGCGGCCGGTGCGCAGGCCGAGACCGGCCAGCAGGGCGTCGGTCATCCGCGAGGTGGACGACTTCCCGTTGGTCCCGGCGATGTGCACCACCGGGTAGCTCCGCTGCGGGTCGGCGAGCAGATCGGTGAGCGCCTGGATCCGGCCCAAGGACGGTTCGATCTTGGTCTCCGGCCAGCGTTCGTTGAGCTCGGCCTCCACGGCGCGCAACTCCTGCAGCGCGGCGGGATCGGTGCCGGACAAGTGCCCACTCCCCTGCGAACGACGAAATGTCGAGGTCAGTCTACGTCTCGACCCGCGTCACCCACCGAAGCCCCGTTCGAGCGCACCCCTACGCAATTTCCATTGAGGTTTTTTCAACCTCGTTCTGCGTGGCGGTGCGGGTGGCGGAACCTCGGCGCCCGCCTGGACTGCGGGAGCCCGACTTTACGTATGCCCATTGAAATCGCACGTCCAATTTCAATGGAAATTGTGCCCGGAGCCGGAGGCGGTTTCGTCGAGGGCGCGCTGGAACGCACTGCCCTTCGCCGACGGCGAGCTGAGCGGATACCGGGCGGAGAAGGTCCTGCACGCGGTGCCCGATCCGGGACTGGCGTTGACCGAGGCCCGGCGGGTCCTGGCGCCCGGTGGTCGCATCGTGCTGGCCGGCCAGGACTGGGAGGCAATCGTGATCGACTCCGCCGACATGACGACCACCAGCGCTGCTGTGCAGGCACGCGCGGCCACCATCCCGAGCCCGCACGCCGCACGCCGGTACCGGAACCTGTTGCTGGACAACGAATTCGTCGATGTCGAGGTGGAAGTCCACACCGGAGTCTTCACCGATGCGATGATCCTCCCGGTGCTCGTCGGCCTGGCCGAGGCGGCCCGCAGCACCGGTGCGATCACCGCGGACGAGGCCGAAGCCTGGACCGCCGACCAACAGCGCCGGGCGGAAACCGGGCGCCTGTTCTGCGCATTGCCGATCTTCCTAACAACCGCGACCAAGCCCTGAACGAGGTGAAGGGCACCTTTGACCGGGTTAGTCGTCGGTCAAAGGTGCCCTTCACTCAGCACTCGATCTGGTGATCAGGCCTGCGGGAGGGCCTCCAAGCGGGCCTTGATGCGGTCGATCTCGGCCTGCGCCGTCTCACGACGGGCCTTGATCTTGTCGACCACCTCGGCCGGGGCCTTGTCCAGGAACGCCGGGTTGTTCAGCTTCTTGTCCGTGCCGGTCAGTTCCTTCTCCGCCGCCGCGAGGTCCTTCTCCAGGCGCTTGCGCTCGGCGGCGATGTCCACCGCACCGGAGAGGTCCAGCTCCACCGCCACGTTGCCGCCGGTCAGACCGACCTCGATGGACGCCGAGGAGGTGAAGCCGTCGGCCGGCTCGGTGATCCGGGCCAGCGACCGCACCGCAGGCACGTGGTCGGCCAGCCCGAGCTCGGCGACGCCGCCGAGCTTGGCCGCCACCCGCTGCCCCGGCTTGAGGCCCTGGTCGGACCGGAACCGCCGGATCTCGGTGATCAGCTTCTGCACCGCGGTGATCCGCTGGGCGGCCGCCTCGTCGGCCTCCGCACCGGACGGCTGCGGCCACTCCGCGATGACCACCGACTCGCGGCCGGTCAGCGCGGTCCACAGCGTCTCGGTGATGAACGGGATCGTCGGGTGCAGCAGGCGCAGCAGCACGTCGAGGACGTAGCCGAGGACCTCGCGGGTCCGCTCCGCCCGGTCGCCGTCGGCGTCCAGCTGGACCTTGGACAGCTCCAGGTACCAGTCGCAGAACTCGTCCCAGGTGAAGTGGTAGAGCGCTTCGGTGGCCTTGGCGAACTGGAAGTCCTCCAGCAGCGCGTCCACATCGGACACAAGCTGGTCGGCGCGGTCCAGGATCCACCGGTCGGCGTCGGTGAGCTCGGCGCGGTCGGCCAACCGCTGCGGCACCTTGGCGCCGTTCATCATGGCGAACTTGGTGGCGTTGAACAGCTTCGTGCAGAAGCTGCGGGACGCCGCCACCCACTCCTCGCTGATCGGCGAGTCGGTGCCCGGGTTGGCGCCGCGGGCCAGCGTGAAGCGCAGCGCGTCGGTTCCGTAGGCGTCCATCCACGCGATCGGGTCGACGGTGTTGCCGGTCGACTTCGACATCTTCTTGCCGTGCGCGTCGCGGACCATGCCGTGCAGGACGATGGTCTTGAACGGCTCGACGTCGTCCATCGCGTACAGGCCCAGCATCATCATCCGGGCGACCCAGAAGAAGAGGATGTCGTAGCCCGTCACCAGCACGCTGGTCGGGTAGAACTTGCGCAGGTCCGGGGTGTCGTCCGGCCAGCCCAACGTGGAGAACGGCCACAGGCCCGAGGAGAACCAGGTGTCCAGCACGTCCTCGTCCTGGTGCCAGCCCTCGCCCGACGGCGGCTCCTCGTCCGGGCCGACGCAGACGACCTCGCCGTTGGGGCCGTACCAGATCGGGATCCGGTGCCCCCACCACAGCTGCCGCGAGATGGCCCAGTCGTGCAGGTTGTCGACCCAGTCGAAGTAGCGCTTGGACATCTCCGGCGGGTGGATGGCCACCCGGCCGTCGCGGACCGCGTCGCCTGCCGCCTTGGCCAGCGGGCCGACCTTGACGAACCACTGCAGCGACAGCCGCGGCTCGATCGGCTCCTTCGACCGCGAGCTGTGCCCGACGCTGTGCAGGTACGGGCGCTTCTCCTCCACGATGCGGTCCTGCTCGCGCAGGGCCTCGCGAACGGCGACGCGCGCTTCGAAGCGGTCCATGCCGTCGAACTGCGTGCCGGTGTTGGCGATGCGGCCCTGCTCGTCCATGACCGTCAGCATCGGCAGGTCGTGCCGCTTGCCGATCTCGAAGTCGTTCGGATCGTGCGCCGGAGTCACCTTGACCGCACCGGTGCCGAACTCCGGGTCGACGTGCTCGTCGGCCACGACCCGGATCTTGCGGCCGGTCAGCGGCAGCTCGACCTCGGTGCCGACCAGGTGCCGGTAGCGCTTGTCGTCCGGGTGCACCGCGATGGCGGTGTCGCCGAGCATGGTCTCGACGCGGGTGGTGGCCACCACGATCGAGTTCTCGCCGTCGCCGTAGCGCATGGAGACGAGCTCGCCGTCGACCTCCTTGTGCTCCACCTCGATGTCGCTGATCGCCGAACGCATCTCCGGCGACCAGTTCACCAGGCGCTCGGCCCGGTAGATCAGGCCGTCGTCGTAGAGCTTCTTGAAGATCGTCTGCACCGCGCGGGACAGGCCCTCGTCCATGGTGAAGCGCTCGCGCGTCCAGTCGACGCTCTCGCCGAGGCGCTTCATCTGGTCCAGGATCGCGCCGCCGTGCTTGCCCTTCCACTCCCACACCCGGTCCAGGAAGCCCTCCCGGCCGAGGTCGCGGTGGTCGATGCCCTCGTCGCGGAGCTGCCGCTCGACCAGCGCCTGCACCGCGATGCTGGCGTGGTCCATGCCCGGCAGCCACAGCGCCTCGTAGCCCTGCATCCGGCGGCGGCGGGTGATGATGTCGATCTGGGTGTGCTCGTAGGCGTGCCCGATGTGCAGGCTGCCGGTGACGTTCGGCGGCGGGATGACGATGGAGAACGGCGGCTTGTCGCTGTTGACGTCAGCGGTGAAGTACTCGGCGTCTACCCAGCGCTGGTACAGCTCGGCCTCTACGTCGGCCGGATTCCAGGACGACGGAAGTTCACGGTGCTGAGCGGCATGGGTCTGTGTCACAGGCCGAATTCTACGAGGCCCTGTTCAGCGGTTTTTCCGGGCATCACCCCGGCCGCGACCGGCTCCGCTGTGAAGCTGGACCCCTGATCGTTGCCTCACCGCGCGCGATGTCGCAGGCTTAGGCACATGTCGCGTGGAGCCCCTGAGCAGGACATCGACGAAAACGCCCTCCGGGTCGGCGACCCCGGCCATGCCGCGGCCGGGGTCAAGGGAGTGCTGGTCTCGCTGCAACGCAGCGTGGAGCAGATGGGCGTGGCCCGCACGGCGCGCACGTTGCCGCTGCTCAACCAGCGGGACGGTTTCGACTGCCCGGGCTGCGCGTGGCCGGACCCGCGCGCGGACGAGGGCGACAAGCGCAAGATCGCCGAGTTCTGCGAGAACGGCGCGAAGGCAGTCGCCGAGGAGGCCACCAAGCGTCGGGTCGGGCCGGAGTTCTTCGCCCGGCACTCGGTGGCCGAGCTGACCGAGCGCACCGACTACTGGCTGGGCCAGCAGGGGCGGCTCACGCACCCGATGATCCTGCGCGACGGTGACACCCATTACCGCCCGATCGAGTGGTCCGAGGCGTTCGAGGTGATCGCCGAGGGCCTGCGCGGGCTCGACTCGCCGGACGAGGCGGCGTTCTACACCTCGGGCCGCACCAGCAACGAGGCTGCGTTCCTCTACCAGCTGCTGGTGCGCAGCTTCGGCACGAACAACCTGCCGGACTGCTCGAACATGTGCCACGAGTCGTCCGGGTCGGCGCTGACCGAGACCATCGGCATCGGCAAGGGCTCGGTGTCGCTGTCCGATGTGGAGCACTCCGATCTGGTGCTGGTGGTCGGCCAGAACCCGGGCACCAACCACCCGCGGATGCTGTCGTCGCTGGAGAAGGTCAAGAAGCGCGGCGGGCGGATCATCGCGGTCAACCCGCTGCCGGAGACCGGGCTGATGCGGTTCAAGAACCCGCAGAACGCGCGCGGCGTGGTCGGTGACGGCACCCGGCTGGCCGACGAGTTCGCGCAGATCCGCATCGGCGGCGACCTGGCGCTGTTCAAGGCGCTCAACGCGCTGGTGCTCAAGGCCGGCGCGGTGGACCAGGACTTCATCGACGGCTGGACGCACGGCTTCGACGAGTTCGCCGAGCAGGCCACCGAGGTCGACTGGGAGGCCACCGCGCTGGCCACCGGGATGGAGCAGGAGCAGATCGAGCGGATCGCCGAGATGGTGATCTGCTCGCAGCGCACCGTGGCCTGCTGGGCGATGGGCCTGACCCAGCACAAGCAGGGCGTGGCGACGATCCGCGAGATCGTCAACCTCCTGCTGCTGCGCGGAATGATCGGCAAGCCCGGCGCCGGGGTGTGCCCGGTGCGCGGCCACTCCAACGTGCAAGGCGACCGCACGATGGGCATCTGGGAGAAGATGCCGGAAGAGTTCCTGGCCGCGCTGGAATCCGAGTTCGGCGTGCCGGTACCGCGGCAGCACGGTCTGGACACAGTGGACACCATCCGCGCCATGCAATCCGGGCGGGTCAAGGCTTTCGTCGGGATGGGCGGCAACTTCGTCTCGGCGACACCGGACACCGACGCCACGATCCAGGCCCTGCGCGACTGCGCCCTGACGGTGCAGGTGTCGACCAAGCTCAACCGCTCGCACGTGACACCGGGCCGCACCGCGCTGATCCTGCCGACGCTCGGCCGCACCGAGCGCGACGTGCAGGCCGGCCGCGAGCAGTTCGTGAGCGTCGAGGACTCGATGTCGGTGGTGCACCGCTCGCGCGGTCGGCTCGACCCGGCCTCGGACGAGCTGGTCTCCGAGGTGGCGATCATCTGCCGGCTGGCCCGCGAACTGCTCGGCCCGCAGCACCCAGTGCGCTGGGAGTCCTTCGAGCGCGACTACGACGTGATCCGCGACCACATCGCGAACGTGGTGCCGGGCTGCACCGACTACAACCGCAAGGTCCGCGAACCGGACGGCTTCGTGCTGCCGCACCCGCCGCGCGACAGCCGCACCTTCCCCACCGCGACGGGCAAGGCGAACTTCTCGGTGAACGTCCCGGAACCCATCGAGATCCCGCCCGGACGCCTGCTGCTGCAAACCCTGCGCAGCCACGACCAGTACAACACCACGATCTACGGCCTGTCCGACCGCTACCGAGGCGTCGAAGACGGCCGCCGAGTGGTCCTGGTCCACCCGGACGACATCGCAGAACTCGGCTTCGCAGCAGGAGATCTGGTCAACGTGATCTCCGAGTGGACGGGCGAAGAAGGCCTGGAAGAACGCCGAGCGGACCGCTTCCGCATCGTCTCCTACCCCACCGCCCGCGGCTGCGCGGCGGCCTACTACCCGGAGGCGAACCCGCTGGTCCCGCTGAACTCGGTGGCGGAGAAGTCCAACACCCCGGTCTCCAAGGCGATCATCATTCGCCTCGAACGGGCCTGACGGCCCCCGGTTTCGCCGCTCAGGGCCGGATCTGAGCGGCGAAACCCGGATGCGGGTCCTCGACGACCACGAACTGCCCGTCGTCGGAGGTCCGAGCTCGGGTGATCCGTGCCAGCGAACCCGCGACGAAGGGGACCGCCGAAACGAGAGCCGAGAAGAACCCGCCGAGCGGGTTCGAACTCAGCAACCGGTTGCCTTCCACCCGAACACGGGACTGCAACGCGAAGTCGACCTGCCGCACCGCGGGCTTCCCATGAGCCGTGCAGCACAACGGGAGGTTGCCCGGCGTCGTCACGGGGTCCGCAGGCATTCGGACTTCCTCCATTGCCACATGCTCTCCCGCGCATCCAGCGCCGAACCGGTTTCCTTTTACCCCCACCTTATTAAGGTCCTACAAATCCTTTACCTGATGGGGCGATCTGCCGGCCGCGGTCTTCCCCGACCACGTCCGCCGCCGCCTCATGGTGGATTGAGGTGGCCGTCGCGATCAGCCGGTGAAGAGTTGGGTGACCTTCTGGACCAGCTCGTACACGCCGTAGGCGAAGGGCAGGCCCACCCAGGCCCAGGACACCGTCAGGACTGCTCGGCGGTTCATCGGGCCTCCGGTTCGTGGAACTTCGGGTTGACCGGGCGGACCAGTTCGTTGGCCGCGAAGCCGACCACCAGCAGGCCGATCATGATCACCAGCGAGGTCGTGTACAGGTCCGGTCCCGTCGCACCGGCCGCTTCGCGGGCGTCGGCGATGGCGTTGACGATCAGCGGTCCCAGCACACCGGCCGCCGACCACGCGGTGAGCAGTCGACCGTGGATCGCGCCGACCTGCGCGGTGCCGAACAGGTCCTTCAGGTAGGCCGGGATGGTCGCGAAACCGCCGCCGTAGAAGGACAGGATCAGCATCGCGCACAGCACGAACACCGGGACCCCGGATGAGCCCGCCAACAGGATTCCCAGGTACAGCAGCACACCGCCGCCCAGGTAGACGCGGTAGATGTTCTTGCGCCCCACGATGTCCGATGTGGACGACCAGATGAACCGGCCCGCCATGTTGGTCAGCGACAGCAGCGCGACGAATCCGGCCGCCGCGCCGGTCACCACCGGCGTCGAGCTGTGCGCGAAGAAGCCGCTGATCATCGGCGCCGCCTTCTCCAGGATGCCGATGCCCGCGGTGACGTTGCAGCACAGGACCACCCACAGCAGCCAGAACTGCGGGGTGCGCACCGCGTTGCGGGCCGTCACGTTCGCGGTGGTGATCATCGGCTTCGACACCGGTCGCGCGGTCGATCCCGGGTTCCAGTCCTTCGGCGGTGTCCGGATCAGCAGCACGCCCAGCGACATGAACACCGCGTAGACCACGCCGTGGATCAGGAAGGTCAGCGCGATGCCGGACTGCCCGCTGCCGAAGGACTCCAGCATCTGCGTCGACCACGGCGAGGCGATCAGCGCGCCGCCGCCGAAGCCCATGATCGCGATCCCGGTGGCCATGCCCGGCCGGTCCGGGAACCACTTGATCAGGGTCGACACCGGGGAGATGTAGCCGATGCCGAGCCCGATGCCGCCGACGAACCCGTAGCCGAGCACCACCAGCCAGTACTGGCCGAGCGCGACGCCCGCCGACGAGATCAGGAACCCCAGCGAGAAGCAGGTGGTGGCCACCGCCATCGCCCACCTCGGCCCGCGGCGCTCCACCATCGTCCCGCCCAGCGCGGCGGACAACCCGAGCATCACGATCCCCAGCTGGAACGGCAGCGCGCTCAGGGTGCCGTTCAGGTCGAGCGCGTCCTCCAGCGGCGGTTTGAAGACGCTCCAGGCGTAGACCTGCCCGATGGCCAGGTGCACCGCCAGCGCGGCGGGCGGCACCAGCCAGCGGTTCCAGTCGGCGGGCGCGACGATGCGAGTGGGAGAGAGCAGATCTGCGACCATCAGGCCTCCGGCCACGTGCAGTTGATCACGGCGGGCTGAGGATACTTGTGGAGCGGCGGTTCGATCGAGAGTTGACTTCCGCCGAGCGAACGTGTGAGTGAGGGACTGATGGGACGCGTCACAGTGCGCCGACCGGTGCTGAAGATCGCCGCCGATGGCACCAGGAGCAGACCGGACACGCTCGCTGCCGAAGAGCCGCTGGAGATCCGCGTCGACGGCAGCCCGCTCTCGGTGACCATGCGCACGCCCGGTCACGACGTCGAGCTCGCGCACGGGTTCCTGCTGACCGAAGGCGTCATCCACGACCGCGAGCAGCTGTCCACCGCGCGCTACTGCGACAGCCCCGGACCGGACGGGCGCAACACCTACAACGTGCTGGACATCGCGCTCGCCCCCGGCGTGCAGCCGCCCGACTCGTCGGTGACCCGCAACTTCTACACCACCTCGTCGTGCGGCGTGTGCGGCAAGGCCGCGCTCGACTCGGTCCGGCTGAGCACCCGCCACTCCCCCGCCGCCGACCCGCTCACCGTGACCGCGGACACCCTCCTCGGCCTCCCCGGCCAGCTGCGCACCGCCCAGCGCGTCTTCGACACGACCGGCGGCCTGCACGCGGCCGGCCTGTTCACCGGTGACGGCAAGCTGCTCGCGGTGCGGGAGGACGTGGGGCGGCACAACGCCGTCGACAAGGTGCTCGGCTGGGCGTTGCTGGCGCAGCGCGTGCCGCTGTCCGGGTGCGTGCTGATGGTGTCCGGGCGCGCGTCGTTCGAGCTGGTGCAGAAGGCCGCGATGGCGGGCGTGCCGGTGCTCGCCGCGGTCTCCGCGCCGTCGTCCCTGGCCGCAGAGCTCGCCGATGAACAGGGCATGACCTTGATCGGGTTCCTGCGCGGACAGTCCATGAACGTCTACACCGGGGCCGGGCGCATCGTGACCAACGCCATCACCGACTAGCGGCGGAGCGCGCCCGGCGTTGGCACGATGGGGAGCACGACCGCCACGGGAGGGATGCATGCGTGATTCGCAGGGCCCCCCGCTACCGCGCCGCAGTGTTCTGGCCGCCGGGATCACCGGCGCCGCCGCTCTCGGTCTGGGCCTGGGCGGCCGGATGGGATCCACTCCGCCCGAGACTCCGGTGGCGATGTCCACCCAGTCGAACGTGTCCGTGGAGCGGCTCTACTCCCACGCTCGGAACTGCTTCATCGACTTCGTCCTGATGTTCCCGAAAGGCGTTGCGCGCCAAGGACTCCCGGTGTGCCTGATGCTGCACGGCCGGTTCGGCGACGCGCGCAAGTCCGTGTTCAGCCTGCCGGACTGGCTGTCGGGTTCCGTCGCGGCGGGCCGCATTCCGCCGTTCGCGTTCCTGGCGGTGGACGGCGGCGGGAACAGCTACTGGCACCGGCGTCCGAACGACGATCCGATGTGGATGCTGCTCGGCGAGGTGCCGCGCTGGCTGGCTGAACGCAACCTGGGTGGAACGCGCCACCAACCGTTCGCCTCGGCTGGCATCTCGATGGGCGGCTTCGGCACGCTGCTCTACGCCCGGCGCAGGCGTGAGATGGGCGACCCGCTGTCGGCGGCCGCAGTGGTGTCCCCGGCGCTGATCACCAGCTGGCCGGAGATGCGCAAGCGCAAGGCGTTCGCCAACGAGGCGGAGTGGGCGGCGATCGACCCGCTGCGCCACATCAAGTCGCTCGGCGATCTGCCGCTGGGCGTGTGGTGCGGCACCGAGGACCGCTTCATCGAAGGCACCCGCCGCTTCATCCGGCTGGCCGAACCCGACTACGCCTCCACCACGCCGGGTGGCCACAACAGCCACTACTACCGAAAAGCCCTCCCCGAACTGGTGAACTTCATCGGCGGGGAACTTCCCAACGCAGGCACCAAGTAACCCGCAGCCGAAAATGCCCCTGAGCACCTGTCTTTGATCTCAGCCACTGGAATCCGACAATTCACGCCAGGCGGAGCTTGGTCGGTTCTGCGGTGTAGGTGTCGGCTTCGAAGCGGTCGTTGAGGGGAACCGTGCCGTAGAGGGTCCAGCGCAGGATCGCCGGCCAGGGTCCGTAGCCGGCGTCGGTGTCGAGGTGTTCGCCGTCCAGTATCACGTCCATCTCCACCTGGAGGGATTCCGCGAGGCCGTGGGCCTGGTACATGGACAAGTACGGATCGCCGGTGCCGACCACCAGCCGCGTGATGCCCGCTGCGCGGCGCAGCGCTGTCGAGTCCGTCGGGTACGGCGTGATGTCCTGGGCGTCCGGGTGCTGCCAGTCCAGGGCCGGCGGGGACACCAGGAGCACCCGGTCCGCGCGCCGAGATCGCCCCTCGATCGTCGCCGCGTGGTGCAGCCACAGCGCCACGCCGCAGGAGTGGGCCGCCACCACGAGTTCGGCTTCCTTCGGCACTGCCTCCAGCCGCTCGCGCAGCACCGGCAGCCAGTCCTCCAGCACCGGCCGACCCGGGCCGGGAAACGAGGGCAGTTCCACGTCGACGTCTTGTTCGCGGAGCTGACCGGCGAGCCACTGCTGCCAGTGCCAAGGGCCGGATCCCGTCATCCCGTGAATCAGCAGGACGTGCATCTCGCTCATGGCAGCCGCTCCCCGGAGAGATGATCTGGTCAGTACCCAAGGATCATCTAACCCGCCGCGGTCCGCAGCGGAAACGCCCGGGGGCAAACACGAAACAGCCCGCGACGGGAAGCCGTCGCGGGCTGCAGTGTTTCAACATCACGAACTCGAAAACCACTGGCCCTGAAGCCAGTTCCGCACCGGAAGCACGGAAACGGGCCTAATCAGGCCGACTTCTCCCGGCGCTCTCGACGAGTTGCCTGGCGTGCCACGATCGTTGGATTCACATTCTCGCGGACCGTCTGCTCGGTGATCACGACCTTGGCGACGTCCGACCGGCTCGGGATGTCGTACATCACCGGGAGCAGAACCTCTTCCAGGATCGCGCGCAAACCGCGGGCGCCCGTGCCGCGCAGGATCGCCTGGTCGGCGATCGCTTCCAGCGCCGTCTTGGTGAACTCCAGCTCCACGTTGTCCATCTCGAACAAGCGCTTGTACTGCTTCACCAGGGCGTTGCGCGGCTCGGTGAGGATCTGCACCAGCGACGCCTTGTCCAGGTTCGTCACGCTGGCCACCGTGGGCAGCCGGCCGATGAACTCCGGGATCAAGCCGTACTTGATCAGGTCCTCGGGCATCACGTCGGAGAAGTGGTCTGCGGTGTCGATCTCGGCCTTGGAGCGCAGCTCCGCACCGAACCCGACGCTGTGCTTGCCGACCCGATCCTCGACGATCTTCTCCAGCCCGGCGAACGCGCCCGCCACGATGAACAGCACGTTCGTGGTGTCGATCTGGATGAACTCCTGGTGCGGGTGCTTGCGGCCGCCCTGCGGCGGCACGCTGGCGGTGGTGCCCTCCAGGATCTTCAGCAGGGCCTGCTGCACGCCCTCGCCGGAGACGTCGCGAGTGATCGACGGGTTCTCGCTCTTGCGGGCGATCTTGTCGACCTCGTCGATGTAGATGATGCCGGTCTCGGCGCGCTTGACGTCGTAGTCGGCCGCCTGGATCAACTTGAGCAGGATGTTCTCGACGTCCTCGCCCACGTACCCGGCCTCGGTCAGCGCGGTGGCGTCGGCGATCGCGAACGGAACGTTCAGCATCTTCGCCAGCGTCTGCGCGAGGTAGGTCTTGCCGCACCCGGTCGGGCCGAGCATCAGGATGTTCGACTTGGCCAGCTCGACGGCCTCTTCACCACGGCTCTCCCGGCGCTCACCGGCCTGGATGCGCTTGTAGTGGTTGTAGACCGCGACCGACAGGTTCCGCTTCGCCGGGTCCTGCCCGATGACGTACTGGTCGAGGAACTCGTGGATCTCCGCGGGCTTGGGCAGCTCGTCGAGCTTGACCTCGCCGGCCTCGGCCAGCTCCTCCTCGATGATCTCGTTGCAGAGATCGATGCACTCATCGCAGATGTACACGCCGGGGCCGGCGATGAGTTTCTTCACCTGCTTCTGGCTCTTCCCGCAGAAGGAGCACTTCAGCAGGTCGCCGCCGTCACCGATACGTGCCATGACCGCTGACCCCGTCCCCTCCGGCGCGCCGTCCGGTAGCGCGCCTGACCGTATGTGCTTCCGACGGTACCTGGCGTTCCCCGGGTTCGGGGAGACTCACAGTGTCCGCCATGGCCAAGCGTGATGTGACCAGCACAGCGCTCGGCGTGTCGTGATCCCCGCTGCCGGGCGTGCCGCCCGACTGCTTTGCCGGGAGGCTACGCGTTCCCGCTGGCCGCAGCAGCTGTTTTCTCCGACTGCTGAAAGCACCGCAGCTGCGCACGACCGCAGCCGGAAACGCATGACCACTAATGGGTTGATACCTGCCGGACGGCACGGCCGCTACCGGCGGAAACACGATGTGACGCACGACTCGAACGGCGCCGAAGGCGTCGCTGCAGCCCCAGTTGTCCTCGTGGCCGACGGCCGCTGAATGATCGACCCGCGAGCGGGCAATGCGCACCGCTGCAGGCCTCGGAGACCGCCTCGCGGACACCCCAGCCCGGTTGAGGCGGTCTCCGAGGTTGCGCTGCTCGCACCGCCAAGCAAAACGAGCAGCCCTCGCGTCTTACGACCGCTGCTCGGAGAGCTTGCGGTAAGGCACGACCTCGTCGATGATCCCGTACTCCACCGACTGCTCCGCGGTCAGGATCTTGTCGCGGTCGACGTCCTGGCGGACCTGCTCCTGGGAGCGGCTGGTGTGCTTGGCCAGCGTCGACTCCATCAGGTCGCGCATCCGCTGGACCTCGGCGGCCTGGATCTCGAGGTCCGAGACCTGGCCGTAGATGCCTTCGACGGACGGCTGGTGGATCAGCACCCGCGAGTTCGGCAGCGCCTGGCGCTTGCCCTTGGTGCCCGCCGCCAGCAGCACGGCCGCCGCCGACGCCGCCTGCCCGAGGCAGATCGTGCGCACGTCGGGACGCACGTACTGGATGGTGTCGTAGATGGCCATCATCGCGGTGAACGAGCCGCCCGGAGAGTTGATGTACATCTGGATCTCGCGGTCCGGGTCGTCCGACTCCAGGAAGAGCAGCTGCGCCATAACGTCGTTGGCGGAGGCATCGTCGACCTGGACGCCGAGAAACACGATGCGTTCCTCGAACAGCTTGTTGTACGGGTTGGACTCCTTGACCCCGTACGCGGTGCGCTCGACGAACGAGGGCAGCACGTACCGGGACTGCAGAGACTGGTAAGGGTTCACGGCGGGTGACTCCTCAGTTGCTAGGTCCGGGCGGGATGATCAGCTGCGCGGCAGGTTCGCGGCACTCGCCACGTGGTCCACGAACCCGTACTCGCGGGCCTCCTCCGCGGTGAACCACCGGTCGCGGTCGGAGTCCTGGGTGATCCGCTCCACCGTCTGACCGGTCTGCTCCGCGATCAGCTGGGCCATCTCCTTCTTGTGCCTGGAGAACATCTTGGCCTGGATCTCGATGTCCGAAGCCGTACCACCGAGACCGGCCGACGGCTGGTGCATCATGATCCGCGCGTGCGGCAGCGCGAACCGCTTGCTCTTGGCACCCGCGGACAGCAGGAACTGCCCCATCGAGGCCGCCATGCCCATCGCCACGGTCGCCACGTCCGGCTTGATCAGCTGCATGGTGTCGTAGATCGCCATGCCCGCCGTCACCGAACCACCCGGCGAGTTGATGTACAGCGAGATGTCGCGGTCCGGGTCCTCGGCCGCCAGCAGCAGCAGCTGCGAGCAGATCTGGTTCGAGATCGAGTCCTCGACCTGGGAGCCGAGGACGATGATGCGCTCCCGCAGCAGCCGCTCGTAAACCGAGTCGTTGAGCGAGAGTCCGTTGGTACCCGTCCGCATGGACGGCGCCTGCGCGTCGGACGCCGGAGTCAGGTGCTGCGTCACGTCTCCCCTGCCTTCTCCCACATTGGGGCTCTTACTCGTGGGCCACTCCGTTCACTCGCGCCGCTTCCGGTCCACTTCCACAGTGGACCGAGCCGGTCGGCGGGCGACTTCGACGGCCCTGCTTCCCTCTCGGGTGATCCGCTACAACCGACCCTAACGAAAGTGGGCGGCACCAGCTTCCCAGTACCGCCCACGTTCGCTTAGAGCATGTTTATCGAGTTGTCGAGCGAGAGACGGGTCACTCCGCCTTCTCGGCCTCGGAGCTCTCCTCGCCCTGCTGCGGACCGAACAGCTCGTCCATGTCCAGCTCGTTGCCCTCGGAGTCGGTGACCTTGGCCTGGCGCACCACCGAGAACAGCGCCTTGCTGCGCCGGACGTCGGCGAACAGCGCGCCGAGCTGACCCGACTGCTGGGCCTGCTGGACGAACTGGTCCGGGCTCACGCCGTAGCGCTGCGCCTGGTAGATGATCCGCTGGGTCAGCTCCTCGTCGGAGACCGAGACGCTCTCTTCGTCGGCGATGGTGTCCAGGATCAGCTGGGTCCGGACCGCCTTCTCAGCCTCTTCGCGGGTTTCCGCGTCGAACTGCTCGCGGTTCTTGCCCTGCTGCTCGAGCCACTCCTCGAGGCGCTTCTCGTCGTGGTCGAACGGGTGCACCGCGTCGTGCTGGCGCGCCTCGACCTCGGACTCGACGACCTTCTCCGGCAGCGGCACCTCGACGGTCTCCAGCAGCGCGTCCAGGACCTTGTCCCGGGCCTGCATGCCCTGCTGCATCTTCTTGACCTTGCCCATGCGCTCGCGCAGGTCGGCGATGAGCTCCTCAGCGGTGTCGAACTCGCTGGCCATCTGGGCGAACTCGTCGTCGGCCTCGGGCAGCTGGCGCTCCTTGACGGAGTTCAGCTTGACCGTCACCTCGGCGTCCTTGCCGGCGAAATCGCCGGCGACCAGGTTGGTGGTGAAGGTCTTGGTGTCGCCCTCGCTCGCGCCGATCAGCGCGTCGTCGATGCCCTCGATCAGCTGGCCGGAGCCGATCTCGTAGGACAGACCGCTGGTATTGGCGTCCTCGACCTCTTCGCCGTCGACGGTGGCCGACAGGTCGATGCTGACGAAGTCGCCCTCCTGCGCGGCCCGGTCGACGCCGGCGAGGGTGCCGAAGCGAGCGCGCAGCGAATCCAGCTGCTCGGTCACCTCGTCCTCGGTGACCTCGACGTCGTCCACGCTCACCGCGAGCTCGCCGAAGGCGGGCACGGTGATCTCCGGGCGGACGTCGACCTCAGCGGTGAAAGCGATCTCGGCGCCGTCCTCGATCTTGGTCACCTCGATGTCCGGGCGACCGAGGGTGCGCACCTCGCTGCTGTTGACCGCTTCCAGGTACTTGGCCGGAACCGCCTCGTTGACGACCTCGTCGAGCACGGGGGCGCGGCCGATGCGGCTCTCCAGCACCCGCGCCGGAACCTTGCCCGGGCGGAAGCCAGGGATGCGAACCTGCTGGGACAGTGCCTTGTACGCGCGATCGAAGTCCGGCTTGAGCTCGTCGAACGGCACCTCGACGTTGATCCGGACGCGCGTCGGGCTCAGGTGCTCGACGGTGCTCTTCACGTGGTCTCCTAGTGCGAACGTGCTTTGATTCCCGGCGCTACCAGCGGGCGCGGTGCAACACCACGTCCAATGCCGGGCTGACCTCTGAGTCTATTGCTTCCCACCCGGAGCCACGGGCCGGGGTTGCGAGAAGCGAAGTTGGGCAGCCTCACCTAACACCGAGCGGCTATCCGTGCTTGAGTGGAATCGTGCAGCACACTACCGCCGATCACGCCACTTGCGCGGCGCTGTCCACCGGTTTCGCCGAACCGCTGACCGGGACCGCCGCGGTCGCGCGCGGCTGGCTGTGCCTGGAGCAGCGCGGGCCGTGGGGGCACAACGCGCTGGTGCAGAGCCACCTGGATCCGAACCTCGGCCGGGCGCTGGAGGCGAAGGCGAGCGAGCACGGCGTGCGGGTGCAGCTGATCCGTCGCCCAGGACGCCACGCGGACACCCCGGGCGATGCCACCCGGCAGGTCCTGCTCGCGAACACCGAGCCCGGCACCGGCTGGCTGCGCGAGCACACCACCACCGACCCGGCCGAGCTGCTCGACCTCGACTTCGAGCGCATCGCCGCCGGACACCACGACGGCTGGGGACGACCGATAGCCGACCCGCTGCTCCTGGTGTGCACCAACGGCCGCCGCGACCGGTGCTGCGCGTTGCTCGGCCGCGAGCTGATCACCGACCTGGCCGGACGCCACGAGAACGCGATCTGGGAGACCACGCACACCGGCGGGCACCGCTTCGCCCCCGCCGCAGTGCTGCTGCCCAGCGGATACACCTACGGACGCCTCACCGCGCACGCCGTCGAAGCGGTCCTGTCCGCGGCCACCTCCGGAAAGGTCTCGCTCGAGCACTGCCGCGGCCGATCGACCTGGGACCGCGCCGGACAAGCCGCCGAACTGGCCGTCCGCGAGCACCTCGGCGAACACCTCACCGACGCGCTGCTCATCACCGGCCGCACCGACGACCAGGTGGAAGTGGCCCACCAGGACGGCCGCCGCTGGCAGGTGACCGTGCAAACCCGCGAACTCGACCCGCCCCGCCCCAACAGCTGCGGCAAAGCGGCAGTCCACCCCACCTCGACCGTCGCGGTCGACATCACTGACTGCTGAACATCGAGCTGACCGCGGCACTCAACTCGGTGGGCGTGACCGCCGTGACGATCCCGTCCGCAGGCGTCAGCTCAGCCACACCCTGCGGCCCCGGAACGACGAACGACACCACGACCAGCAGCACCAACGCGGCACCCAGCACCGCGCACACGACCACCGCGGGCAAGTGCACGCGCAACCCCGGAATCCCCTCGCGCATGACCAGGAAATCGGCGCTCCACGCCCGGCCGTTACCAAGCGTCACGCACGGCTGCGACCCACATCACCGGCGAGACCCGCCAGGAAAGCAAAACCGGCCGCCCGCGAGAAGCGAGCGGCCGGCCGCAACGTCGGGGTGGCGGGATTTGAACCCACGACCCCTCGCACCCAAAGCGAGTGCGCTACCAAACTGCGCCACACCCCGTCCGACGTGCGACGCACCCGAGAACCCCGGGTGCGTTGCGAAGAGCCTATCGCGACCCGCTAAGCTGTGGCACGCAAGGTCACCAAACCCGCCGGGCACCACCCGGAGGAACAGGCGAAACCAGCACGCGGGCGTAGCTCAATGGTAGAGCCCCAGTCTTCCAAACTGGCTACGCGGGTTCGATTCCCGTCGCCCGCTCCAACGACAAAGGCCCAGGTAATCCGGTATTCCGGAGCCTGGGTCTTTGATCTTCAACTGGCCTTCTTTCGTTTCCGTGCCCGTTGCGTGCCCGATCGCTTCTTCGTGCCCCTCCGAGCGGCCCTGAAGGCATCCCCCAGTGCTTTGGTGATCACCTTGTCTCGGTCCTCGCTCGCGTGCTGATAGATCAGCGCCGCACGGGTGGAAGCGTGACCCATGCGCGCCATCAGCTCTTTGAGGCTTGCAGCCGTCGTCGCGGCGAGGGTGTTGCCGACGTGCCGCAGATAATGAAAGTGGAGATCTGGCAGGCCGACCTCAGTACGAACCGTGTTCCAGGTGCGCCGGAAGCCCGAGCGTCGCAGCGGCCCGCCCTTGGGACCGACGAAGCCCCGCCCGTTCTCCCCCTTCTCTGCGAACTTGTCGAGGCGCGTCCGCAGGTCGGGGATGATCTCCGCTGGAAGTGCGACCGTTCGCCAACCGGCCCGAGACTTGGGGGTGTCCTCCAGGAGCTTGCCGCCGTCTAGCTCAGCCACCGAGCCGACGATGTGGACCACTCCCCCGTCAAGATCGAGATGGTCAGCCTGGGCCGGGGTCTCAGTGTCGTGGCATTCGGCGATGTCCTTGACGAGGTATTTGGTGGGTAGCCGATGCAGCGGTTGGAGTCTGGTGAGACTGCCATGACGCCTTGTGCGTCGATCTGCCGCCCGAACCGTCCGACGTGCAGGGATTCGGCGCCGTCCTCGTCCAATTTGAGCGCGTCATCCCAGGTTGTGAGTGGTGTGTGGGTGTCGGGGTCGAGGTATGCCTTGGCGCGTGCGTCCCAGTACGGCTGCTGCGCTCGCCCAGAAATACGGCATCAGTCAGCCCCATGTCACGGGGCGCTCTCACAACCTGCCTCCGGCGGGGGCGCTCCGGCTCGGGGATGGCCCCCACCTCGCACGCGGCGCACGGTGGTCAGTGGTTGAGGTGGAAGCCGGGGGACCTGTGGCGTAAGGACGCCGGGAGCTAGGGCGTGTCCCGTGGATCTCTGTCCTTGCCCGCGCTGGCGGGTGGATCGAGACCGGCCGGATCAGTCAAGGACGAAGAGTGTGAACTTCGCGTCCCACAGGCCCCCCAGGCCCTCACCGAAGTGCACGCCGGTGGTCTCGTGCAGGTGGTCCATGGCGCAGGATTCGCCGTCGTAGTCCTCGCTGGGCATCATCTCGCGGCCCCGCATCTGGGTCATCGGCTGACCGTTGCGGTAGTGCAGGGCGATCGGCTGATCTGCGATCCGTACCAGGTGCAGGTCGGTCGATGTCGACGCCTCGACCAGATAGTCGAAATTCCCTGACATCCTGCAGGCAACGTCGATCACGATGACCCAGTCACCGACCTTTGCGGCGCACAGGTCTCCGTACCGTCTCCCAGAAGTCGCGTCCTCGAAGCCCATCGTGCTATCTGTCGGGGCGAACACGTCCGGCACCGCATCGGCAAGCTCATCCGTTCGGATAGCAGCCACCTCTATGTTCCAAGCCATAGACGGAGTTTAGATCTTGCATGAAGATGCAGTGCCAGTTTCCGGAGCCGGGTGCGCTGACGGCAGTGACGGCAACGGTGACGGCAACACCGGCAGACGGACGCAGATGATCGTGATCACCGGGAGACGGATCGATCTCGGGCCACGCTTGATCACCTGGACCATGATCGAACTGATAAAGATGAGGCCACCCGGTCAAGGGCTGGACAGCGGACAGTGCGTGCCCGCTGCGTGCCCGCCAGGACAGTGATCAAGGGGGACTCACGGGCAGACATGGGCAGCCACGCACCCGTCCCGACCTGGGCAGGAGCAGTTCACAAGTTTGCGGCCCGAAGACCCGTCGCCCGCTCCGAGTTGGGCGTTTTGTGTCTAGTGTGCCTTTAGCCCACTAGACCTTTACTCTTCGGCTTTGCCGTGGGGGCCGAGCCCCCACACACCCCACAGTGCGGGGGTTGCTTTTTTGAGCGCGCCTTGCTCGTCGTTCGTTCCTGGCCTGGGTTTTAGTTTGGTGCGCCGTCTCGTGGTGGCGATTTCGCTCGAAATCGTCGCTTGGTCCTTCCCCGTGGGGCTCGCTGTGTTCGTGACCATCCAGTCTCGTCCTGCAGCGCGGCGCGCTGGGCCGCGACCTGGTTCACGGCGTCCGCTGTGTCGCGTCTCTCGCGTGCGGCTTGGTGTTTGGCGGTTCCTGCCGCTTCGCGGCTGTTAGGTTATTGGGAAGGGCTTTTGGGAATAAAAGGCCTTTGGGTTTTGTCAGGGGGTTGCGCGAGGCTTGCGGTTGGGCTTGAGGCGACTCCAGCCCTTCCCGGCTCTTATTGATCTCTTGGGGGTTTTGTGCGGCGGCTTGAGTACAAGTGGTTGGTTGGCATCACCTTTGTGCTGGCGCTGATCATGCAGATCCTCGACGTCACAATCCTGAACGTGGCGCTCGCCACGCTGGGGCGGGAATTCCAGGTCGATCCGGCGGCGCTTCAGTGGGTGCTGACCGGGTACATGATCAGTTTGGCCGTGTTCATCCCGGCTTCCGGTTGGATCGCCGATCGGTTCGGGAGCAAACGGACCTTTCAGGCTGCCGTGATCATCTTTACCTTCGCCTCCGTGCTGTGCGGGATGTCCAGCGAGTTGTGGATGCTCATCGCGGCTCGGGTGTTGCAGGGTGTTGGTGGCGGGATGTTGGTTCCCGTCGGGCAGGCCATGCTGTTCCGGGCCTTCCCGGCCAACGAGCGGGCCAAGGCCGGGGCCGTGCTGTCCATTCCGATCACCGTTGCGCCGATGCTCGGACCGGTTCTCGGTGGCGTGCTCGTCGAGTACGCCAGCTGGCGGTGGGTTTTCTTCATCAACGTGCCCGTCGGGGCGCTCGCGCTGCTGTTCACCGTGCTGTACCTGCGCGAGGAGGAGCGCCGCGATCCCGGGCGGTTCGACTTTCCCGGCTTCCTGCTCGCCGGGGTCGGGTTGGCGACGCTGCTGTACGGGCTCGAGCAGGGGGCTCAGCTCGGTTGGGGCGCGGTTCAGGTTTGGGCGAGCCTGCTGATCTCGGGGTTGCTCATCGCCGGGTTGATCTGGCGGGAGCTGACCGTTCGCGAACCGATGCTGGACCTGCGACTGCTGACCGATCGGATGTTCGGCACCGGCAACCTGCTGCTGGTGTGTCAGACCGGGTCGATGTTCGGCATCCTCTTCCTGCTCCCGCTGTACCTGCAGAACCTGCGCGGCGTATCGCCGATGCACGCCGGGCTGGTGCTCATGCCGCAGGCCGTGGCCATGCTGCTGACCACCCAGATCGTCAGCCGGTTCTACGGCCGGATCGGGCCGAAGCGGCTGATCCTGGCCGGGTACACAGTCCAGCTGGCGATCTGCGCCGGGCTGCAGCTGCAGGGACTGACCACACCGCTGGGCTTCCTCGTCGGGCTGCTCGTGGTGCAGGGCGTGGCGATGGGGTTGCTGATGACGCCGGTGCAGACGGCGACCTTCGCGAGCATCTCCGGGCCATCCATGGGGCAGGCGAGCTCGCTGTTCAACGTCAGCCGGCAGGTCGCCACCGCGCTCGGCACCGCCATCGTCGCCACCGTGCTGGTGGTGCTCACCGAGCACGGCCAGTCCACGATGGACCAGACCACCTCGTTCGCCGAGGTCGAGATGGGTGCCTACCACGGGGCCTTCCTGGTCTCCGCGGCTTTCGCCGCGCTGGGTATCCTGCTGGCTCTGCGGGTGCGCGACGCCGATGCCGCGGCCAGCCTCGACCGCCCCAGCGAACCGCCCCGAACAGGCGACCGCGAAGCGGCCGAGACCGTGAGATAGGTCAAGGGCGCCCCGCTGCCGGAAAGCTCCGGGCAGGATGTGAGGGGTGACCGATATGCCGCACGTCGACCAGGTCCGCAACCACGACCGCTGGCGTCCGGGCTGGCGCGCCGGGCGCACCGGCTACGCCTGGCTGCTGCCGCTGGCCGACCAACCGGGGCTGCGCAAGCTGGTGAACGACTACCAGTACGCGCTGCGCGACCTGCCGGGCTTCGACCTGGTCCCGCTGGAGTGGATGCACATCCTGATCCAGGAGGTCGGGTTCGCCGACGAGATCGACGAGGCGCGGATCGAGCCGCTGGTCGCGGCCACCCGCAAGCGGCTCGAGGCGGTGCTGCCGCTCACCCTGGCCTTCCACCACGCCGTGGTGCAGCCGGAATCGCTGTCGCTGCCGGCCGAACCGCAGTCGACGGTCATCGAGCTGCGCAACGCGGTGCGCGAAGCGCTGGCGGACGTGCTCGGCGAATCGGCGGTGCTGCCGGAGCCCGAGGACGTCGACAAGCACGTCAGCCTCGCCCACTCCACCACCGACGGCCCGGCGATCTTCGCCGTGGCCACGCTCAGCGGCACCGCGGTGGATCCGACCACGGCGAAGATCCCGTCGCTGTCGCTGGTCAAGCTCAACCGCGACCACTCGAGCCCCGAGTGGGAGAAGGTCACCGAAGTCCCCCTGGGCGCCTGATCCCCGCTCCCCTGCCGACGCACACCGGCGTGTCGGCAGGGCACCGGCTCGGCGTTCGTGGAGTTCCAAATTTCCCTAAATTTGGGAGTCCTCTCGGCTGCGGCCGTGCGGGGGAACCGGGTCGCGCTGGGGTGGCGTGCTCGGTATCAAGACCACATGGGTGAGCTCAGCGCGCGAAGCCTCCGGGCCGACGAATACGACGACTTCTTCGGCGTTTTCTCCGCCGCGTTCCTCGACGATTCGCTGGAGTCCACGCGCGAGCTGTACGGAACCGCGTTCCGCGCGGAACTCGCGCACGGCGTCTTCGACGGCGACGAGATGATCGGCGGGGCCGGACGGCTCGAGCAGGAGATCACCGTGCCGGGGCCGATGCAGTGCCCGCTCGCGGCGATCACGGCGGTGGGCGTCAAGCCCGGGCATCGACGACGCGGCGTGCTGACCTCCCTGATGCGCGAACAGCTGGATTCGCTGCACGACGACGGCATGCCGGTCGCGGCGCTGTACGCGTCGGAGGCCGGCATCTACGGCCGGTTCGGATACGGGCTGGCCAGTTTCGAAAGCCATCTGACGGTTCCGCGCGGCGGCGCCTTTCTGTCCACTGTGGAGGTCGACGACCGGCGGGTCCGCGAAGTCGACCGGGAGCAGGCGCTGGCGGTGGCGCGAGCCCTCTACCCGGCCGTCGCGTCGACTCGGACCGGTTGGCTGTCCCGGAGCGACGGCTCCTGGGAAGCCCGCATTCTCGACAGCCCCAATGCGCGCGGCGACGTCAGCGCTCCCCGGTTCGCAGTGCACCCCGACGGATACGCGATCTACCGGCCCAAACGGGAGTGGACCACCCGCGGCCCCGCCTACGAGCTGAACGTGGCCGAACTCGTGGCCGCGACGCCGCAGGCCTACGCCGCGCTGTGGCGATATCTCCTGGACATCGACCTGGTCGCCGAGGTGGTCTGGCACAAGGCCGCGATCGACGAGCCGGTGCTGGGCATGCTGGTCAACCCGCGCGCCGTCGACCGCAAGGTGCTCGACGGGTTGTGGGTGCGGCTGGTCGACCTGGACCGCGCGCTGATGGCCCGCCGCTACGCCGCCCCGGTCGACGTGGTCTTCGACGTCACCGACCGCTTCTGCCCGTGGAACGAGGGCCGCTGGCGGCTGCGCGCCGACGGGGCGGGATCCGCCACCGCCACCCGCACTGAGCACGCCGGGGAGCTCTCGCTGGACGTCACGGACTTGGCGGCCGCTTATCTGGGCGGCAGCACGCTGGCCGCGCTGGCGCGCTGCGGTCGGGTCGTCGAGCACGAGCGGGGCGCGCTGCTCGCCGCCTCGCGGGCATTCGCGACCGACTTCGCGCCGCACTGCCAGGAAGGATTCTGATCACCCGTTCGTGCGGCATCCAGGTACTGTCGATGAGGACGGATTCGTCCGCTTCGGGAGGTCCTGGGTGTCCACCGCCATCTTGATCATCGTGGTCGCACTCGTGGCGATCGGCGCCGCCGTCTGGTGGTCGCGCAAGAAAGCCGTGGAACACCAGCAGAAACAACTGGACGACGCCAAGGCCGAAGCGCGCCGCTGGGTGGAACGGCTGGGCGGCCAGGTGCTCAACCTGATCGGCACCAACGAAGCCGCCAAGCAGGCGCTGGCCGATGCCTCCGAGCGGCACGCCGCCGCGGTCTCCCAGCTGGAGCAGGCCACCACGGAGCAGCAGGCCCGGCTGACCACCGAATCCGCCCTCGAAGGGCTCTACTACGTGCGGGCGGCGCGGATCGCCATGGACATGGACCCGGGCCCCGAGCTGCCCGACCTGTCCGGCCAGAGCGGCGCGGGCAAGGTCACCGAGCTGCGCGAGGTCGAGGTGGAAGGCCGCCAGCAGATGGCCTCGCCGGACCCGAGCGAGCAGACGCCGCACTACTACCCCGGCGGAACGGTCGCAGGCCGTCCGGTGCCGCAGGGCTGGTACAGCGAGCCGTGGTGGAAGCCCGCGCTGGTCGCGGGTGCCTGGGGCGTGGGCTCGTTCGTCCTGATGAGCGCCCTGTTCAGCGGAATGTCCGGAGTCCCGGCCGAAGCGGCCTACGCGGACGGCTTCCAGGACGGCATGGCAGCCGACGACGCAGGCGGCGACGTCGGAGGGGACTTCGGTGGTGACGTCGGAGGGGACTTCGGCGGCTTCGGAGACTTCGACTTCTGACCCCACCGACCGCACACCCGATCCGGTTCAGCCCAACCACAGTTTCAATTGAAACTGTGGTCACCCGTGCCTGGGATTTACAGTTTCAATTGAAACTGTGGTCGACACGCCGGGCACGGACCCACCAAGCCCCCCATCCCGACCGGTCCAGATGAGTCGTGTTCGCCTCGGTTGACGCTCCGGGCATCGGAGTCCGAGGGGGTCCGATGCCCGACACACCGTCGGCGTGTCGGGTTACTCGGGTTGGCAGGTGGGGCACCAGTAGAGCTTGCGGCCGGAGAGGTCCGCCATGGCGACGGGTGTGCCGCAGAACAGGCAGGGCATGGCCGCGCGGCGGTAGACGTAGACCTCGCCGCCGTGGCGGTCCTGGCGCGGGGCTCGGCCGGTGGCCTCGGGCATGTGCTCCGGTCGCACGGTGTCGATGCGCCCCACCCGGACCCCGTCGGCCATCAGCTCGACCAGGTCCGCCCAGATCAGGTCCCACTGCTCGCGGGCGAGAGCGCGGCCCGGCGTGTAGGGCTGGATGCCGTGCCGGAACAGCACTTCAGCCCGGTAGACGTTGCCCACCCCGGCCAGCACCTTCTGGTCCAGCAGCAGCGCCGCGATGCTCGTGCGGGACCGGGAGATCTTCAACCACGCCAGCTCCGGGTCGGCGTCCTCGCGCAACGGATCCGGGCCGAGCCGGGCTCGCACCGCCTCGACTTCATCACCGGTGAGCAGTTCGCAGGCGGTCGGGCCGCGCAGATCGGTCCAGTGCGTTTTGCCGACGATGCGCATCCGCACCTGGCCGCGCGGTTCGGCCACCGGGAGCTCGGACTCGCTGAACGTCCCGTACAGCCCGAGGTGCACGTGGACGATCCGGTCGGGGCCGTAGTGGTGGAACAGGTGCTTTCCGTGCGCCTCGGCGCGCTCCAGCACGGTGCCGTCGAGCAGCGAAGCGCTCGAGGCGAAGCGCCCCTGCGGACTGGCCACCCGGACCTTCATCCCGGCGAACAGGTCGTCGTGCACTCCGGCGAGCCGGTGCAGGGTGTGGCCTTCGGGCATTCGAACGTCCTCAGAGCTTGTCTTCGATCCTGGTTCCGCACCCGCGCGGAGACAGTTCTCAGAGCCTGCCTTTGAACCTGGTTTTGGTCTTTTGTCTTTGATGCGCCGAATGCGCATAGCCTGCCCTCGGCGCTTGCACCGCCGCGGGTTCTCAGCGTTCGCCTGGGGAGGACGGCCCATCCGCCGTGCATTGGCCACCCGCAGTCCAGGCGGGCGCTGAGGTTCCGCCACCTGCACCGCCACGCAAAACGAGTTCGCCAGACCGGTTCAGACGATGATCCACAGCGCGAGGGACTCGACGAGGTAGGCCCCCACGCACCACAGGGCGATGTGCAGCCCCCGGAGAATCGGTCGGTCGCGGCGCGGGAACGCGAATCCGGCGAACAGGGAGACGAGCGGCGCGAGGGCTGCTCCGGCGGTCAGCCACAGGCCGACGCCGAGCACGCAGTCCGGCGCGGGGCAGAGCGCCGCCACGAGCTTGGGCGAGAGCGCTTGCTGCCCGAAGAAGAGCACCAGCACGCCGACCACCGTCGCTGTCACCGCCACCAGGGGTGTCAGCACTGCGGGACGTGCTGGTGCCATCGGTCAGTTGCCGGGCAGGGCCGGGGGCTGGCCGGTCTTCTCGTAGTCGGAGAGCAGGTCGATGCGCCGCTGGTGGCGGCCACCCTCGAACTCGGTGGTCAGGAACGCCTCGACGATCTGCTCGGCCTCCTCGACGGTGTGCATCCGCGCACCGACGCCAGCCAGCAGCGCGTTGTTGTGCTGACGGGCGAGCTTGGCAGTCTCGACGCTCCAGGCCAGCGCGGCGCGGGCGCCGGGGACCTTGTTCGCAGCGATCTGCTCGCCGTTGCCCGAGCCGCCGAGGACCAGTCCGAGGCTGCCCTCGTCGGCGACGACGCGGCGGGCGGTCTCGACGCAGAACGGCGGGTAGTCGTCCAGGGCGTCGTATTCCGCGGGACCGATGTCGGTCACTTCGTGACCCTTGTCGGTCAGCCACTTGACGAGGTGGTTCTTGAGTTCGTATCCGGCGTGATCGGAGCCGATGTAGACGCGCACGTCGGCAGTCTGACAGACCCGCCTCCCCGCGATTCACAGTGGTGGTTCCGTGGGGGGGATCGATCTTGCGTTTTCGGGGTTTCTTGTGGCTGAGTTGCATCACGGTCCCCTGAGGTGCGGTTGATCACGGCTGGGGTTGTGACACTGGCTACGCTTCCGGCTATGACCAGCGTTGATGTGCACATGGATTGGGGTTTGCCAGGCCTGCGCGCAATGTTCGGTTTTCCGGTTCTGGTGGTCGTCGACGTGCTCTCGTTCTCCACTTCCGCCGAAGTCGCCACTGCCAACGGGGCACGTGTGCTGCCCCTTCGCTCGCACGACACCGCGGTTCCGGAAGGAACAGTGCTGGCCGGGCCGCGCAGCCGCGATCGCTGGTCGTTGAGCCTGTCGTCGCTGCGCACCATCGCAGACGTCAAACTGGGGTTGCCGTCGCCGAACAGTGAGACGCTGTGCGCCGAGGCATCCGCGACGGGCGCGACCGTTTTCACAGGTTGTCTGCGCAATGCTGACGCCGTGGCCGCGGCGGTGAACAGCAGCCGGACCGCACCGGTGCTGCGCGACGGTTTTCTGGAGGCGGCATGAGCAGTCCTGTCACAACCCAAGCCGTGCTCAACCGCACCTCAGGGGACCGTGACGCAGACCGGCCACAAGAAACCCCGAAAACGCAAGATCAATCCCCCACGGAACCACCGCTGTGAATCGCGGAGAGGCGGTACTGCGAGAAGTCGGCCCGGACGTGTTCGTGCGGCGCTACGCCGAGCTCGATCTGTCCATCGGTCTGGTGGTCGGGGCCGAGTCCGTCCTGGTGATCGACACCCGCGGGGACCACGCGCAGGGCTCCGAGCTGGCCGCTGCGGTCCGCGAGATCACCGCGCTGCCGTGGCAGGTGGCGATCACGCACGCCCACTTCGACCACTGCTTCGGCACCAGCGCTTTCCTGCCCGCCCCGGTGTGGGCTCATGAGCGCTGCCCCGGCTTCCTCGCCGCGACCGCTAACCAGCAGCGCGCCGAGTGGGTCGCGCACTACCGCGGCGAAGGCTCCGACGACATCGCCGATGCGCTCGCCGAATCGACACCGACCGAGCCCGACCACCTGGTGTCCGAGCGGGCCGACCTGGACCTGGGCGGCCGAACCGCGCAACTGCGCTACCTCGGCCTCGGGCACACCGATCACGACCTGGTCATCGCAGTTCCCGACGCCGGAGTCGTGTTCGCGGGAGATCTCGTCGAGCAGGGCGCTCCGCCAGACTTCGGCGACGCCCACCCAGAGCACTGGCCCTCTACAGTGGACGGGATCCTGGCGATCTCCCCCACCGCGGTCGTGCCGGGCCACGGAAATCCGGTCGCCCCGGACTTCGTCCGCACCCAACGCGACGAACTCGCCACCATCGCCGAGCTCTGCCGCGAGCACCGAGCCGGCGAACTCCCCGAGGAACAGGCCCTCCGCCTCTCGCCCTACCCTGCCGACACCACGCGCACTGCGCTGAGCCGAACCTGAAACGCGACAGTCCGCCCGCAAAACGACTGTTCCATAGATCACATTCGCGGCCGCCGAAGAACCGGCAGAGCGCGCAGAAGCACCGAAAACGCTAGGCCAACAGGACATTTCGCTGGGCCATTCGGCGTCATTTCGGGATCCCGGGGCACGAATCCGATAACGCGAACGTCATTCTTCTCTAAACGCGCCAGCAAACCGCTCCCCCGGTTCGCGGGGGTTCGACGGGCGAAGGACAGGTGAAGATCGAGCATGTCCGGACGGGACGACTTCGACGCGGGTCGCCAGGACCTGGCCGCGCGCAACGCCGTGCTTCGGGACCAGATCGACAACATGCTCTCCGATCTGCGGCGCCGCACCGCCGAGATCCAGGAGAAGCAGTCCAGCGCCGCGCAGCAGACCTTCGAGGTCGCCTCAGATGACGGCATGGTCACCGTCCGGGTGGACGCGACCGGAACCGTGCAGGAACTGGCCCTGTCACCGAAGGCGTTCGAACGCACCACCCCCGAGAAGCTCGCGCGCAGCATCACCAGCGTGATCCGGGAGGCCGCGGGCACCGCCCAGCGGCAGCTGCAGTCCGAATTCGCGCCGCTGGCCGACGTTTCGAACGTTCCGGAAGTCCCCGGCGTCCCGTCCCTGGCCGGTCTGCTGCGCCAGGGACCGCTGGTCGAGCCGCCCAACCCCGACGTCGAACGCCAGCAGCGGCGCGCCGAGGACTCCACCACCCCGGCGAGCAACAGTGCGCCGCCGCCGCAGGTGCGCACCAAGCCCGATGACGAGTGGGACGACTGGGAGTGGGAGAACAGCCGGCGAGGGGGCCGCCGATGAGCGACCAGATGCGGATGGAGCCCGAGGAGATCCGCTCGGGTGGCAAGAAGATCGGCGACTCCGGCAACGACCTCGAGCAGGTGGTGAACACCCTCAGGTCCGCGCTCGACGGCGAAGGCGAGTGCTGGGGCGACGACGAAGCCGGGCAGAAGTTCGCCGGGGACTACACCAAGGGTCGCGACAGCGTTTTCGAAAGTCTGAAGAAGGTCGTCAAAGCCCTCGGCGACATCGACGACAACCTCAAAGCCACCGCCGATGACACCGAGTCCAGCGATTCCGGTTCGGCCGCGGACATCGGCAAGTCCGGCTCCAACATGCCCTCGTAGGGAGTGGATGTTTCGTGAGCATCGAAATGCCCGACGAGGTCAAGTGGCTGCTGCCGATCGTGGTCGGCGAGTCCTGGCCGGAAGGCGACGAAGACGCGATGCGCCGCATGGCCGACGCCTGGCGCGCCGCCGCAGACGGGATCGAAGGCGTCAACACCGCCGCCAACCGTGGCGCTGAGCAGGCCAAAGGCGCGATGGAGGGGCAGACCTCCGACGCGTTCGCCGAGCTGTGGAAGGACATCGGCGACGGCGGCGAAGCAGCGCTGCCGAAGCTGAAGGAAGCCTGCGAGAAGCTGGCAAAGGCCTGCGACGACGCGGCTCTGGACGTCGAGCACACCAAGCTGACCATCATCGCCTCGCTGATCGCGCTGGCCATCCAGATCGCGGCGATGATCGCGGCCGCCCCGGTCACGTTCGGCGCCTCGACCGCGGGCGTCGCCGCCGCGCAAGCGGTCACCCGCACTGTGGTGATGCAGATCTTCAAGCAGCTCGTCATGAGCATCCTGAAGAACGTCGCCATCGAGATCGCCACCTCGGTCGCGATCGAGTTCGCGGTGCAGGGCGTGCAGATCGCCTCCGGCGAGCGCGACGGCCTCGACGGCGGCAAGTTCAAGGAAGCGGCGATCTCCGGCGCCATCGGCGGCGCCGTCGGCGGCGTGTTCGAGGGCGTGGGCAAGTCGGTCGGCAAGCAGGCAGGCGAAGCCGTCGGCGATGCCGCGGGCAACGCGGCGACCACCGCGGGCCGCGCAGCGGGCGACGCGGTGGGCGACGCCGCCGGCGAAGCGGCGGAGAGCGCCGCGAAGACGCTCGGCAAGACGGCGCTGAAGGAAGGCGCCCTCGGCGCCGCCGAAGGCGCGGTCGGCAGTGCGGCGGAGCAGCTGATCACCGAGGGCAAGATCGACTGGGGAGACGTCGGCAAGGGCGCGCTCTCCGGCGGCGTGACCGGCGCCGGGATGGGCGCGGGCGGCGAAGCCCTCGGCCGAGGAGGCGACGTCGACGTCCCCGACACCAGCGGCGGCGGGTCCGGCGGAAATGGCTCCGGTGGCGGCGGTGAAGGCGGCGGGCCCGGCTCCGGCGGCGGCGAAGGCGGCTCCGGGTCCGGGTCGGGCGGCGGAGACGGTGGTGGTTCTGGCGGCCACGGCTCCGGCGGCGAAGACGGCAGCGGGTCCGGTGGCGAAGGTGGCTCGGGATCCGGCGGTGACGGCGGCGGTGGCTTCGGCAGTGAAGGCGGGCCCACCAGCACGAACCCGTCGGGCACGCATTCCAGCGAGGGCGGCACCGGCTCGGACGGCGGCCCGTCCGGTCGCTCCAGCGCTGTGTCAGGCGACGGCGGCTCCGGTGGTTCGGGCTCGCACTCCGACGGCGGTCCGCCCGTCTCGGCATCCGGCGGATCGGGCTCGCACGGCGACGGATCCCCGGGTGGCGGAGGCGATTCCAGTTCGTCGCACAGCACGTCCGGTGGCGGAGGCGATTCCGGCTCCTCGCACGGCAGTTCGTCCCGACCGGACACGGTGTCGAGCAGTTCGCCGGATTCCCACAGCACACCAGTCGGTTCCGGACAGTCCCATGTGGACTCCGGAGGCAGCTCCCACGGATCCGGCGACAGCGGCGCAACGCCGCGCAGCAGCACACCGGACACCGGCGGCGTGAGCCACACGTCCAGCAGCGAGACCCCGAGCAGCAGCCATTCGAGCGGCGGAGGGGGCGATTCCTCGCCCAACGGCGGAGGTTCCACCACGCCGGCCGGCGGAGCCACGCACGGCGGCACGGACAGCGGAACCTCGCAGGGCGGCGGCGGAACGCCCCAGGGTGGCGGCGGAGCCGGCGGTATCCCGCAAGGCGGTGGCGGCGCAGGCGGCGGAGCCCCACACGGCGGTGGCGGCGCAGGCAGCGGAATCCCGCAGGGAGGCGGCGGAGGAACCGGCTCGCACCTCGACGCGGAACGTTCCCCAAGCACACCCGCCAGCACTTCTTCGTCCAATGTGGATGCACCGGCGGGTGGAGCTCCCACTATGGCCGGGCCGATGCCGACGGGCGGCGCACCGCGCGGCGACCAGTCGAGCTCCGCAGGCAGCGGCGGCGGAGCCATGGGTGGCGGCGCCATGGGCGGTGGCGGCATGGCTGGAGGTGCAGCCGGCGGCGCACCGGGCGGCGGAAGCAACCGCCCAGGATCGGGAGGCGGCTGGACCGGCACCTCCGGCACGCCCGGCGCAGCAGGCGCACCAAGCCGCCCGGCCGGCGGCGACACCGGAGCACGACCGGACTCCGGTCGCCCGAGCTCCCGCCCGGACGGAGGCCGCCCGACGGGCCCCGACGGTTCCCGCACCCCGGAGCGTCCGACCACTGCAGCGCCCCGCGGCGGAGCGGCCCCGCAGAACGCCCCGACCCGTCCGCACGACGCGCCAACGGGAGGCCAGGGCGTCCCGCCCCAGCGCACCCCGGGCGCAGGCCCGTCGCAAAACCCGAACGGCCCTGGCGCCCGACCGGATGGCGGACAACCACGCCCAGGCCCCCAACGCCCCGACGGCGCATCGCCCCGTCCAGACGGTCCGACACGGCCGGACGGAACGGCACCACGTCCAGACGGCCCGTCCCGGCCCGACGGATCCACTCCCCGTCCTGATGGCGCCCCGGCACGTCCGGACGGACCGCCGCACCGCGACGGCCCCGGATCCCGGCCGGAAGGCACGTCGAGGCCCGACGGGACCAGCACTCGACCGGACCCAACACGTCCCGACGGAGCAGCACCCCGCCCGGACGGATCAACACGCCCCGACAGCACGCGCCCGGACTCGGCCACACCCCGTCCGGACGGCACGCGACCGGACACCAACACGCCTCGACCCGACTCGGCCACGCCGCGTCCAGACGGCACGACTCCGAAACCGGACACCACGTCCCGCCCCGACGCAACGTCCGCGGGCAACCAACGCACGCCCGACCCGCAGAGCACCCGTCCGACGGGCACGCGCCCGGACGCCCCAGGTGGCACTCACGACCCGAAGCGCCCCCACCAGGACGGCCCGGAAGCGACGCGCCCGAAGGACGGGCCGGACAGCCCCGAGCACCGGCCGGACTCGGACGCTCCGGACAAGCACCAGGACACCGACCAGCACCGCGACGGCGACGCCGAGCCCGGCACGCCGGAACGCCAGCAGCAGATCGACGAAGCCGAAGCCCACCGCGACACCACCCCGGGCGGCTCGTCGTTCCACACCGACCCGAACATGCGCGACCTCGCGCAGCGCGTGCCGGACGACGGCGTCCACCACACGGTCGACGCGCACGCCCTGCCCGACGGCCGAGTCCGAATCGGCGACCGCACGTTCAGCCCCCAGGAATTCGCGGACATGCTCCGCCGAGACCCGAACTGGGACGGCAAGCCGATCCGTCTCCTCTCCTGCGACGCAGGGACCAGCGGCCTCGCCCGAGACCTCTCCCGAGAGCTCGGCGTCCCGGTAACGGCCCCCCGGGGCCTGGCCTGGACAGACGGCAACGGCCGGGTCTTTTCCTCCGACAGAGGCCCCGACGGCCGCCCGGGCTGGCCCCCGAACGGAGGCTGGGACACCCACAACCCCGACGGAACCCAAACCCCAGCCAGCAACGACGGCTTCCACCCCTCCCGAGACGGAGAAGACCCAGGCCAACGCCCCGACGACGCCGAGGCACGGGGCGACAACAACGGAAACGGCGAGCCGGACACGGCCGATGACTCTCAAAGCCCGCGAGTTGGGCCGCCATACGATCCGACGCCGAATGCGATGCAAGTTCGGCACGTAGACCCACCCGAGGACTTCACTCGCCCAACAGTCGAAGAACGCACCACCCACGCTGGAACGGACCCGAACAGCTTCGCCCGGTTCGATCGCGATGACCACGGCCCGTTCTCTGACACGCCCTTCCCAGACCCTCGCGGACCAGAACACCTAAGGGATCCGCTGGGCGACAAGGAACCCCTGGTCAACCGCCAGCCGCTCGCAGCGAACGCGCACTACAGCATTCCTGGCCGAGGTGACTTCTACACCGACGGCCATGGCAATATCAAATGGGTCGAGGCCAATTCCGGGAACAAGACGGACGGTTTCAACCCCGACCTCAACCACCCTGCACCGAATGCGCAATACAAGGTCGATAATCGGTGGATCTTCAACACCGACAAGGACGGCTACTCCACGTCCATGACGGGCACGCCGAACGAGAAGTTCAAGTCCGTTAATGATCGCCGAGACGACACGAGCCGTGCCGATCACGAGGACGCGCAGAAGCGAGCTCGTGAACAGGGGTACACCCGGTTCAAGGGCGAGGACGGCGAGGTCGGCCCGTACGAGTACGTCAAGTGGGCAGGCGGCCACCTGGCCGCCAACGAGATGGGCGGCCCCGGCGAGTTCATCAACATGTTCCCGCAGATGGCAGCGTCCAACAGCGGGAACGCTCGCGACGGCTACACCTACCCGGCGTCTTGGCGCAGGGTGGAGAGAGAACTCGGACAGGCCCAGAACCCACCAGACAGCATCGTCAGCCAAGTCCAGGTCGGAATGCAGCGTGGCGGGCACGGGGTACCCGACAAGGTAACCTTCCAGTGGACCATCGAAAAGGCCGACGGATCCTCGGAAACCTTTGAAAGGACGTTCCCAAATGTTCCACCTATCAACTACGGGGAACAAACTCCATTCAAGGACCGAAGGCATCTGCACCCGGATAATCGACCTGCTAGCTGAGAACGCCCCCGAAGGCTGGGCTTCAATTCGGGTAAAAGCGCTGATGTCGACGATGATGAACCAGTTCAACATAAGCGTGCGAGGCGCCGACGGGAAGGGACTCCGGATGTCCAACCCCAATGGTGTCGACAGCGCCTTCACGCAGTTGCGGGAAATGATGTACGAACAAGACCGCGGAACCTGGTTCTCAGCCGTACTCAGCATTTCGAAGCCGAACTCGGCTGAGATCGAGTTCAACTTCGACGATGATCCCGAATGGTGGCCGAGCGTCCCACCAACCGTTTTCCTGGCAGACCTGAACGTGTTCCCTCGATCCGACGAGTACATCCGCCCCTGGCTTCGGGACGAGCTCACCGAAGCGGAACGGATCCTCCAGCAGGAAACCGGAGAGCACTCCGGCGGTCAGGGCGCCAGTTAGGCTACGCCGGCAGCAGGACGCCCCGACCAACGCCAACGAGCAGAGGAACCACCGAGCCATGACTCAGCCCCAGCAGCTCGGCCCCGTCGAGCAAGAAGAGATCCTGCAAGAAATCACCAACATCATCCTCGCTGCACCACCGGCGAACTGGCAGCGGATCGTCATCGAGTACATGGGCGTTGGCAACCACATCGAGGGTGGTGCCGCTGTCGTCCTGCCCGACGGTAGCCATCAGCAGTGGGAAACCCCTGGCTCGATCTGGCAGCTCCTCATCAAACTCCGCGGAGGCATGTACCAGGAGAATCTCGGCACCTGGCTCTCGTGCACGTACCAGCTCGCCCAACCGAACCGGTACGCGATCAGGTACGACCGCGAGCAGGAACCGAACTGGCTCCAGCCGCGCCCGGCTTCCGAATTCGCGGATGAACAGCGCTTCTTCCCCCGCGACGACGAACACATGCCGGAGTGGTTCAAAGAAAAGCTCGCGCAAGCCAAGTCGAGCTAACCGCACGCAGTCGCGGCCGATCGCAATGCGAGGGATGAGACACCATCGAAAGCGATCGGCTCGAACCACGTCAACCTCCCAAGCGCCCCCTTCAGTGTTGATGGAGATCAGCTGTCGGAAAGACCCTGCGATGGCAGGAGATCTGGAACCGTGACCGCTCGCCTACAACTCAGCCCGGAAGAGCAGAACGCGCTGTTGGGCGATCTGACGCTGCTCTTGATCGAGGTGCTGCCGACGGGCTGGCAGCAGCTGATCATCGATTACCGCCAGGTCGGGGATCACGTCCTGGTCGCGGTCGGGGTCCGCTAACCGAACGGCACCCTCAAGCTCTGGGATCCGCCGCAGGATGTGTGGTTCTTCTTCCAGAAGCTCCGTCACGGGATGTACAGCGAAGGACGGGGCACTTGGTTCTCCATGCGGTTCATCATCGACCCGCCCCACAACTTCCAGGTCCAGTACAACTACCGGAACCTCCCCGACTGGGGCGAAGCGCCCGCCGCGGACTTCAAACTGGACTTGGAGCGGTACCCCCGCTCGGAAGACGACATCCCCGAGTGGTTCCGCGAAGAACTCAGCTAGCGGAACGAAACGACCGGAACGCATCGATGGCCGGGCCGGCAAAGGGAATTTTCAGCGACGTCGCCGCATCCTCCGCCGTCGCGGCTTCGACGCCGTCGGCAACGTGACGTGGGAAACCGCGGGATGATCGACCCGCATGACCGGAGATGCCACACCTCGAAGGCATTGACGACGTGAGGAGAAGCGCTGATGTCCACCCCGGATCACATTCCGCCGGATCATGCTCAGGTCGATGAGCCGAGCGAGGAGATCTCCATCCGACCGGCGTACAGCCTGACCACCAACCACGGCGACGTCCCCAGCCCCGCGGTTGGGTGGGTCTCGCGAGATGATCTGATCACCGAATGGGTCGGCGCACAGTTGATCGGGGCAGCTCCGGCTGAATGGTGTCGTCTCGAGCTCGCAGCCGTCATCGCCGCCGACGCGGTCGACATCCGGTTCACCGTCGCCGTGCAAGACAGGTCGGCGCCGAACATCGAGCTGCCACCGGGAGTGGACCGCGCGCTCGTCGATTTGCGGGCGGAGATGTACCAGAGAGGCCGGGGAACCTGGCTGTCCGCTCGGATCACCATCGCCCCACCTGGCGAGTACTCCGCCAGCTTCAACTTCGATCTCGAACCAGATTACGGTCCGGAGTTCACCGATATCGCGATCATCAAGGACCTGGACGCGTTCCCACGAGATCGAGCGCACGTCCCGGAGTGGCTGCAGATGAAGATCGACGACCATCAGCAGTCGATCTACGACCGGTACGAGGCGCAACGCCGAGTCCAGTGAGGCCAGCCGCAGCTCCCTGGTGGGCTCAGGGCTGCATTCGGCCGAGGTGGTCTGCTGTTCTGGTTGTTTCTGGGAGGCGGTACTTGGGGGTCAAGCGGAGGACCAGGTCACAGGCGCCGTTGAGGGTGTAGCGGTGGCCTACCGAGACGAATACCGGTTTCACCCCGCGTTGCGTGCGGAGGGCTCTGCCGACGACTTCGTCGTTTTGGTGGAGGGGTGACCAGGCGCCTCGGTCTTCGGCTGGGGGTTCGTAGCGGCCCATGGCCGTCTTGCCCACTCCGATCGACGGGAGGTCGGTCAGGACACCCAAGTGGCAGGCGAGGCCGAAGCGGCGCGGGTGGGCCAGGCCTTGGCCGTCGCAGACCAGGACGTCCGGTAGCACCGACAGCTCCGCCAATGCGGCCAACAAGGATGGCGCCTCGCGGAAGGCGAACAGGCCTGGAATGTAAGGGAAATCCACCTTGCCGCGCACGACCGAACTGTCCACAACAGACAACGTCGCGACGTCCAGCACCGTCACCGTTGCGACGATCTCGTCCTCGTCGCGGTACGCCACGTCCAGGCCCGCTGCCCTGCGGATCTCCGGTGGTTCGTCGAGGCGGACCAGTGGGCGGAGTCGCTCCTGGATCGCGACGGCTTCGGCCTCCGTCTTCGGCCACTCGTGCAGGTCGCGGATCACGTCGTCGATCGTAGTCGTGAGTGCGAAAACCGGCTCCCACCGGCTTTCGCACTCACGACCTCTCAGCGCTGGATCGACTTGGTTTCGAGGAACTCCTCGATGCCGTGGCGGCCGAACTCGCGGCCGTTGCCGGACTGCTTGTAGCCGCCGAACGGGGCGTTCGGGTTGAAGCGGCCGCCGTTGACGTCGACCTGGCCGGTTCGGAGGCGCTTGGCCACCGCCAGCGCGCGCTCCTCCGAGCCGAACACCGCGCCCGCCAGGCCGTAGTCGGTGGCGTTGGCGATGCGCACCGCCTCGTTCTCGTCGCGGTACGGCAGGATCGACAGCACCGCGATGACGTGGCCGGTGTTCGGTGCTGTCATGAACCCTCCCTGATCCGACACAGCAGACGTCGCACCGAGCCTGTCACGTCGCAGGGCACCCCGAACCGGTGAATCGAACCAGCCGAAACCGGAAGTTCTGGGAACACCGGGAAAAACCCGATCGGCCGATTTTCGGCCGCCTGATCAGTCGAACTGGGGCGACTCGGTGCGGGCCCGCTTCAGCTCGAAGAAGTACGGGAAGCCGGCCATCGCCACCGCACCGTCGAACAGCTTCGCGGCATCCTCACCTCGCGGAATGCGGGTGATCACCGGGCCGAAGAACGCCACCCCGTCGACGTGGATGGTCGGGGTGCCGACCTCGTCTCCGACCGGGTCCATGCCCCCGTGGTGGCTGGCCTTCAACTCCTCGTCGTAGTCGGTGCTCTCCGCCGCCTCGGCCAGCGATGCCGGCAACCCCGCCTCGGCCAGCGAGCCGCGGATGACCTGCGCGAAGTCCGTCTCGCCGCGGTCGTGCAGCCGGGTGCCCATCGCCGTGTAGAGCGGCGAGAGCACCTCGTCGCCGTGGTGCTTGGCAGCGGCGACCGCCACCCGCACCGGACCCCACGCCTTGTTCATCAGCTCCCGGTAGTCCTCCGGCAGGTCGCGGCCCTCGTTGAGCACGGACAGGCTCATCACGCGGAAGTGCAGGTCGATGTCGCGGACCTTCTCCACCTCCAGGATCCAGCGCGAAGAAACCCAGGCGAACGGGCACGCGGGGTCGAAGTAGAAGTCGACGCGGGGACGAGAAGCGGAAGACATCCAGCCTCCAGATCGGGTGGTTCGTTCGCGGGCACGTTCGGACGCGCCCCGCCTTGGGTATGAACCCCGGTGAGAGCGATTATCTTCCCGACACGCCGAGCGCCCGCGCCGCACCCACCAGGACGCGCGCCCGCGCGCGGACGTGATTTGATTCCCTGCGCCAGGTCGCCGCCCGGCGAACCTGGATCAACCCAGTCCCGACGAGCAAGAGGTGATCCGTGGCCCCGCCGAACCTCACCCGCGAGCAGGCCGAGCAGCGTGCGGCGTTGCTGGAAGTCCAGTCATACGACATCGAACTGGATCTGTCCGCGGGCGCGGGTGGGCCGGACGTGGAGACGTTCGGGTCCACCACCACGGTGCGGTTCCGCAGCACGCAGGCGGGGGTCGACAGCTGGATCGACCTGGTCGCCGACCGGGTGCGCAGCGCCGTGCTCAACGGCGTCGAACTCGACGTCTCCGACTACGACGAGTCCACCGGCATCCGACTGCCGAACCTGGCCGCCGACAACGAACTCGTGGTGCGCGCCGACTGCGCCTACACCAACACCGGAGAGGGCCTGCACCGCTTCATCGACCCGGTCGACGGCAGCGTCTACCTCTACAGCCAGTTCGAAACCGCTGACGCCAAGCGGATGTTCACCTGCTTCGACCAGCCGGACCTGAAGGCCACCTACCAGATCACGGTGGACGCCCCGGAATCCTGGAAGGTCATCTCCAACGCCACCGCCGAGGTCGGCGACGCGACCGACGGCGTCAAACGGCACACCTTCGCCACCACCGAGAAGATGTCGACCTACCTGGTCGCGCTGGTGGCCGGTCCCTACGCCGAGTGGCGCGACGTCTTCCCGGGCGGGGACGGCCAGGCCGAGATCCCGCTGGGCATCTACTGCCGCGCCTCGCTGGCCGAGCACCTCGACGCGGAGCGGCTGTTCACCGAGACCAAGCAGGGTTTCAGCTTCTTCCACAAGGCGTTCGGGGTCGCATACCCGTTCGGCAAGTACGACCAGTGCTTCGTGCCGGAGTTCAACGCGGGCGCGATGGAGAACGCCGGCTGCGTGACGTTCCTGGAGGACTACGTCTTCCGATCGAAGGTCACCGGCTACCTCTACGAGCGGCGCTGCGAGACGGTGCTGCACGAGATGGCGCACATGTGGTTCGGCGACCTGGTGACCATGCGCTGGTGGAACGACCTGTGGCTCAACGAGTCGTTCGCGACCTGGGCCAGCGTGCTCGCGCAGGTCGGCGCCACCGAGTACGACAGCGCGTGGACGACGTTCGCCAGCGTCGAGAAGTCCTGGGCCTACCGGCAGGACCAGCTGCCCTCCACCCACCCGGTGGCCGCCGACATCCCGGACCTGCAGGCCGTGGAGGTCAACTTCGACGGCATCACCTACGCCAAGGGCGCCTCGGTGCTCAAGCAGCTGGTCGCCTACGTCGGGCTGGAGAACTTCCTGGCCGGGCTGCGGGTCTACTTCGACCGGCACGCCTGGGGCAACGCGACCCTCGACGACCTGCTGAAGGCGCTGGAGGAGGCCTCCGGCCGCGACCTGTCGTGGTGGAGCGCGCAGTGGCTGGAGACCACCGGCCTGAACATGCTGCGGCCGCGGTTCAGCACCGACGACGGGGGCCGGTTCACCTCGTTCTCGGTGGTGCAGAGCGGCGCCCGGCCCGGTGCCGGGGAGCTGCGCACGCACCGGCTGGCCATCGGCATCTACGACGACGAGGGCGGCAAGCTGGTGCGCAAGCACCGCGTCGAGCTCGACGTGATCGGTGAGGTCACCGAGGTGCCGGACCTGATCGGCGTGCACCGCGGCAAGCTGGTTCTGGTCAACGACGACGACCTGACCTACTGCTCGCTGCGCTTCGACCCCGAGTCGCTGGCCTCGCTGATCGACCGGATCGGCGACGTCGACGAGTCGCTGCCGCGCGCGCTGTGCTGGTCGACCGCGTGGGAGATGACCCGCGAGGCCGAGCTGAAGGCCCGCGACTTCGTGACGCTGGTGCTCGGTGCCTCCGTGGCGGGCGGCATCGGCGCGGAGAGCCAGATCGGTGTGGTGCAGCGGGTTCTGCTGCAGACCCAGACCGCGCTGGCGTCCTATGTGGACCCGTCGTGGCAGGAGGAGGGCTGGCGCCGGTTCAGCTCGCGGCTGTTCGAACTGGCCCGCGCCGCCGCGCCCGGTTCGGACCACCAGCTGGCGTTCGTCAACTCGCTGGCCGGTTCGGTGCTGTCCGAGGATCAGGTCGGCGAGCTGCGCGGCTGGCTGGACGGGTCGGCGCCGCTGGCCGGTCTGACCGTCGACACCGACCTGCGCTGGGCGCTGCTGCAGGCGCTGGTCGCGCACGGCGCGGCCGGCGAGGCCGAGATCGACGCGGAGCTGGAGCAGGACCAGACCGCGACCGGTCGGCGTCGCGCGGAGCGGGCTCGGGCGCTGATCCCGACGGCGGAGTCCAAGGAGAAGGCGTGGCAGCGCGCGGTCCACGACGACCAGCTGCCGAACGCGGTCAGCGACGCGATCATCGCGGGCTTCCAGCACCCGGCCCAGCGAGAGCTGCTGGCGCCCTACGTGCAGCGCTACTTCGAGGAGATCGACGAGGTTTGGCAGCGCCGGTCCAGCGAGCGCGCGCAGCCGACGGTGATCGGCCTGTTCCCGTCGTGGGCGGTGACGGACGGAACCGTCTCGGCTGCGGACGCATGGCTGGCAGAGGAGCACGCCCCGGCGCTGCACCGTCTGGTCTCGGAAGGCCGCGCGGGCATCGTCCGGGCTTTGGCTGCCCGGGAGTTCGACCGCTCCTGACCTGATCCGGTGAAGGGCACCTCCGACCGCCCACCCGTCGCCTGACCGCCCCTCAGGGAGGCGCTTCGCGCCATGGCGTGGAACCGGCCGGAGGTGCCCTTCAGCCGTTCCGGGCGCAAGCCGCCGGGAACTACAGTTTCAATTGAAACTGTGATCGGCCGTGGGTGAGATTTACAGTTTCAATTGAAACTGTGGTCCCGCAGGCCGAGGCCGGGCGACCCTGCAACCGGGTCCTGTGCGGGATGGAACCTCGGTGAACCGTCGTCTCCGACCACCCGGCTGGGCGAGGGCTCTTTGCAAGTCTCAGCTCGAACACGCATCGTAATCAATCAGGTGCACCGCATTAGGTGCTGGTGATTCGCGGCGTGAGGGGTGAGAGCAGCGATGCCCGAGTTGATCTCTGCGGTCGCCGAGTTGATGTGGCCATTGATGGCCCTGGCGGCGATCATCGTGTTCCGGCGCGCCATCGGACGCGTGCTGCGCACCGCTGAGAAGCGCGAGCTGGAGTTCGAGATCGGCGGCCAGAAGCTCACCATGCACCAGGTCAACGACCAGCAGAACGAGATGATCCAAGACCTGCAGCGGCAGCTCAGCATCCTCGGCAGGGAGCTGGCCGAACGCGAGCGCGGGGCGATCACCCAGGAACCCGCGAAGTCGCCCACCCCGATCCCCGCACTGCCCGACGGACTGGACCTCCCCGTCGGCGGACACGACGATCTGCCCACCAATGGCGAACCATCCGGCAACGGCGATGGCCACGGTGGCAGCCACGTCGAGATGCCGCTGGTCGAGGAGCCGGTGCTCGATGAACCGGTAGGCCCGGAGCCGTTCGCCGTGCTGTGGGTCGCCGAGAAACCGCAGGCGCACGCGATCCTGGCCGAGCAGCTCCGCGAGAACGGAGTGCGGGTCACGATGGTGACGACCACCGACGCTGCGCTCGCCGAGCTCTCGCAACGCCCCTACCGGCTGATCGTGGAGGACATGGGGCGCAAGGAGAACGGCCGGTGGCGCCCCGACGCCGGGCTCGCTCTGCTGCGTGAACTCCGCGACCTCGGCGTGGACACCCCGGTGATCGTGTTCAGCAGTCAGCAGCTCCAGCAGCAGTACGGCGATCAAGCCCGCCGCTCCGGCGCGGTCGGCACCACCTCGTCGACCTACGAGATGTTCCAGAACTTCCAGAGCTTCGGCCTGCTGTGAACGCCCGGCAAAGGCGAACGGCCCGTTCATCTCGTCTCTCGAAACAAACGGGCCGTTCGCTGCAAAGCGATGGACAGGTCAGTGGTGCGCGCGGGACTCCTGGTAGGAATTGCCGGCGGCATCGGAGAGCATGCGGAGCGCGCTGATCAGTCCGTCGATCAGCTCGCCTTCCTTGAAGGAAGCCACCATGCTCATCGCGGCCAGCTGGCAGCTGCGGTCCGGGATCCGCCGGTACGCCTCTTCACCGGTGACGATCTCGAACTTCTTCTGCCCCGGCGAAACGGCGATCAGCACGCCTTCGCCCGCGCCCGAACCGAGGTTGGCGTGCAGCTCCTCGGCCTGCTCACGGGTCTCCTCGCCGAGGTCGCCGAGGTAGACCCCGAACTCCAGGCCGGTGCTGCGGCTGGACAGGGTCAGCGCCTCGTCGAGCCGCGCGAGCTGGTTGGGGCTGAACGGCAGCGCCGGGTGGTCGGGCTCCACGCGGCGAGCGATGGACAGCCGACCGGTGGCCGTCAGCGCCTCACCCTCGCCGAGCTCCCGCACGTCCGCAGCCTGCCCCGCGATCTCACCAGTTGCCACGTGCGCCTCCCCGAGCAGTGCTGGGCCGCGCACCCTCCGGCGCGACCTCGGATTCCACGTCCGTCACCGGGACGGAGTTGTTCACACCCGCCGGGTTGGCCACCCACAGCACCGGCGCGAAGTCCCACTTCTGGCCCGCGCGATAACGCGGGCGGGTGAGCTTCGGCCACATCGCGATGAGCACGATCAGGCCGTAGATGGCCGCTGGGATCACCGCCAGAGCGAGCACAGTCTCCACGACAGTCACGCCAGTACGGTATCCGATGACCACCGCTTCATGCGCTACGACCTCGAACGGTGCATGATCGACGTCGAAGATCACCGCCGCGCTCGCCCGCATTTCCCGCAGGCCTGCCGCCGCGACGCCGGGGTTCCGCATTTCCCCGGTTCGGGTTTCCGCTGGTCGAGGCCGACCGCCAATCCGAAAAACTACGTTCGGTCACTAGTCAAGCGTGATGCAGATTACATCCTGTAACTCGTTTGGCGTAATAGCTACCACCGAATGGAGTCGCACCAGACGGTTGCAATGCGCGGCGACTTGGCGGCTTGTTCCTGGCGATCTCTGAACCTAGTTTTTCACCTGTATGGGTCTTGCATATTTGATCACATGCAATCAAAACGTCTTTTGAATGCGGGAGGCACACAATGTCGATCTTCGAAACCGCCAATCAGAGCAGCGTTGTCACTCTTCCGGGCATTCGTCAACCACTGCGCGAACACGGCGTCCGCATCAGCGGCCAGACCAGCGGAGTCCGCATCAGCGGCCAGCGGGGCGTCCGGATCAGCGGCCGGAGCGGCGTGCGGATCAGCGGCCTCGCGGAGGGTGTGCGGATCAGCGATCGGCAGCACGGCGTCCGCATAAGTGGCGAGCGAGGTGTCCGCATCAGCGGCCAGCAGGGCGTGCGGATCAGCGGACAGCACGGGGTTCGCATCAGCGGGCAGAGCGGAGTCCGGATCAGCGGACGGCAGGGCGTCCGGATCAGCGGCCGGAGCGGGGTTCGGATCTCCAGCGGTGTTCGGATCAGCCGGGGTGTTCGGATCAGCGGACAGCGCGGTGTTCGGATCAGCTGACCGGGCGTGGCGCAGTTCGGACGGCGTCACACCCGGCCGTCGACGTCGGCATCAGGCCGCCGGTTCGCCCAGGTACGGCAACCAGAGGGGGTCCGTCTCGGACAGGCCCGCGAGCAGCCGCCAGTGCCGACCCCGCGGCGCGCACGGCGCCACCGGCAAGCGCCAGCCCAGCTCGCTCAGCATCTTGTCCGCCTTCCGGTGGTTGCACTTGGTGCAGCAGGCGACGCAGTTCTCCCAGGTGTGGGGGCCGCTTCGACTGCGCGGCACGACATGATCTATGGTTTCGGCGCGAGATCCGCAGTACACGCACCGGTAGTTGTCCCGCAGCATCAAGGCCGCTCGGGTCAGCGGGACCCGGCCGCGGTACGGGACTCGCACGAAGTTGCTCAACCGGATAACGGACGGGATTTCGACGGCGGCGGTTGCCGAGTGCAGCACCATGCCAGCCGAGTCACCGTGCACCACTTCGGCCTTGCCGCAGACGAGCAGCACTATCGCGCGGCGCAGCGGGAGCGCCGTCAGCGGCTCGAACGTGGTGTTGAGCAGCAGAACCCGCCGTTTGCGCCAGGACGGCGCATGGCCAGGTGGCCGGTCCGCCTGCGGCGTGGAGCCGCGGTTCGGCGGGCACAGCGAGGCCCGCGACGCGAGGCTCGTGGCCTTCAGCGCCGGTTGTCGGGTCGGTTGTCGGTCGGGCACGCGACCACCTCCACCGGTGTCGGGCAAAGTTCAGCACAGAACCCCGTCCGAACGCACGTGTGATTCGCCACGCCGCGTCGGTGCGGCGGTGAACCGCCCTCAATCATTCTGGATCAAAGGCCCTGTCCGGCAACGATGCGCGCCGTCGGCGCTGCTCGTTTCCGGTGAAACCGGCATGTCGAGATCAACTCCGGCACCCGTCCGCCACGTATCGTCGCGGGCGTGACAGACGCTCAAGCCCAGCTGCGCTACCCCACCGCCGACCGCGACGACATCGTCGAAGACCTGCACGGCCGCCAGGTGGCCGATCCCTACCGGTGGTTGGAGGACCCGACCGATCCGCGCACCGAGGCGTGGTCGGCGACGCAGGACCAGCTCGCCCGCACCTGGCTGGATGCGCTGCCGGGGCGGGAAGCGGTCGCCGAGCGGATGCGCTCGCTGCTGGCGTCCGGTTCGGTGTCGGCACCCGCGTGGCGCGCCGGGCGTGCGTTCTTCACCCGCCGCGAACCCGACCAGGAGTTCCCGGTCCTCTACGTGCGCGACCGCGACGGCAGCGAGCGGGTGCTGCTGGACGTCACAGCGCTGGACCCGTCCGGGCTGACCACGCTGGACAGCTGGTCGCCGAGCCTGGAGGGCGACCGGCTGGCGTACCAGATCTCGGTCGGCGGTGACGAGGAGTCGCTGCTGCACGTGCTGGACGTGTCCACCGGCGAGCTGGTCGAGGGACCGATCGACCGCTGCCGCTACTCGACGATCTCCTGGCTGCCCGGCGGCGAGGAGTACTTCTACGTCCGGCGGCTGGCCCCGGAGCTGGTGCCCGAGGGCGAGGAGCAGTTCCACCGGCGGGTGTGGCGGCACCGCGTGGGCACCGACCCGAACCAGGGCGACGTGCTGGTGCACGGCGAGGGCCAGGACCCCACCTTCTACTACGGCACCCGGGTTTCCCGCGACGGCCGCTGGCTGGTGATCGAGGGTAGCCCCGGCACCGCCCGGCGGGACTCGGTGTGGATCGCCGACCTGACCGCCGACGGCGACGTGCCCGAACTGCGGCAGATCGTGGACACCACCGACGGCTACCGGGTCGGCGCCTGGGTGGAGCGCGACGGTCGGCTGTACGTGATGACGACGCTGAACGCGCCGCGCTGGCGACTGTGCGTGGCCGACCCGCAGCAGCCGGAGCCGGAGCACTGGACGGAACTGATCGGCGAGCAGCCGGACTCGGTGCTGGAGGCGGTGCGCTGGTTCGACACCGGCGACGGCGACCCGCAGCTGGTCGTGCTCCGCACCCGGCACGCGGTGTCGGAGGTGACGCTGCACGACCCGGCCACCGGACGCCGGACCGGCGAGGTGCCGCTGCCCGGCACCGGTCAGGTCACCGCGCTGACCGTGGTCGACGAGGACACCGACCACGACCGCGACAAGCTGTGGATCGGCTGGACCGACTTCGCCACCCCGCCGTGCGTGCACGCCTACGCGCACAGCACCGGTCAGGTCGCGCTGGAACAGCGCGCGCCGGGTGCCGTCGAGCTGCCCGAGGTGCACACCCAGCAGGTCACCTACCAGTCGCTGGACGGCACCTCGGTGCGGATGTTCCTGCTCAGCCCGGCGGCCGAGCCGGACCGCCCGCGACCGGTGTTCATGACCGGTTACGGCGGGTTCTCGCTGTCCCGCGAGCCCGGTTACACGCCGTCCGCGCTGGCCTGGGTGGCCGCCGGTGGCGTGTGGGCGCTGCCGTCGCTGCGCGGCGGTGGTGAAGAGGGCGAGCAGTGGCACGAAGCCGGCATGCGCGAGCAGAAGCAGCACACCTTCGACGACTTCCACGCCGCCGCGCAGCACCTGATCGACCAGGGCTGGACCACCTCGGACCAGCTGGCGATCTCCGGCGGCTCCAACGGCGGTCTGCTGGTCGGCGCGGCGCTCACCCAGCGCCCGGACCTCTACCAGGCCGTCGTGTGCTCGGCGCCGCTGCTGGACATGGTCCGCTACGAGCAGTTCCTGCTGGGCCGCACCTGGAACGACGAGTACGGCACCGCCGACGACCCGGAGGAGCTGGGTTGGCTGCTGTCCTACTCGCCGTACCACAACGTGGCCGAGCAGACCGACTTCCCGTCGGTTCTGTTCACCGTCTTCGAGTCCGACACCCGGGTTGACCCGAATCACGCTCGCAAGATGTGCGCGGCATTGCAGCACGCCACGGCCTCTGACCCGGCGAAACGTCCGATTTTGCTGCGCCGCGAGACCGAGGTGGGCCATGCCGCGCGCTCGGTTTCACGTACTGTGGGGCTCGCTTCCGACCAGCTCGCCTTCCTCGCGGAGGCCACCGGGCTGCCCTTGGACTGAGCCCCGAACTCGGTCCGGGTGCCGCGGCTGGTCGAGTCTCGTGCGCGGCGGGGCGCGCACGATGCTCGAGGTTGGTCCGGCGCGCCCTCGCGCGACGGTGCGATCACCGACGTCGCGGCATCTGAACGACAGCATGGAGACCCCCCGAACCCATGGAACTGCCGCTTTTGCCCCAACCGGAGTGTGCCAGCGAGCCGGGCTGGTGCAGCACGATCTACCGCTGGACCGGCAACGAATGGCTGGCCTCGTACTCCGACCTGCTCATCGCAAAACCGCTGCACATCGTGATGATCCTGATCGTCGCGTTCTTCCTGCGCTGGTTGGTGCACCGCACGATCACCAAGCTGACCCAGGGCAACGGCAAACCCCCGAAGTTGCTGAACCCGCTGCGGGAACGCCGTGCGGACGCGCTGACCGCCGAGCTCCTCTCGGAGCGGCGGCTGCAGCGCGCCCGCACGATCGGCTCGGTGCTCAAGTCGATCGCCTCGCTGCTGATCTTCAGCTTGGCCGCGGTCTACGTGCTGCAGGAGCTGGGCATCCAGGTAGGGCCGGTGCTGGCCTCGGCCGGTGTGGTCGGTGTCGCGGTCGCCTTCGGTGCTCAGAACCTGGTGCGGGACTTCCTGTCCGGCATGTTCATGCTGGTCGAGGACCAGTACGGGGTCGGTGACGTGGTCGACCTCGGCGAGGCCAGCGGCACCGTGGAGTCCGTCGGCCTGCGCGTGACCACGCTGCGCGACATCAACGGAACCGTCTGGTACGTCCGCAACGGCGAGATCCTGCGGGTCGGCAACTCCAGCCAGGGCTTCGCCTACGCGGTGGTGGACTTCCCGATCTCGCACACCAGTGAGGTGGAGAAGGCCATCGCGGTCGCCACCGAGGTGGCCACCGACGCCACCTCGCGCGAGCCGCTGTCCAAGGACGTCCTGGACAAACCGGAGATGCTGGGCGTCGACAAGATCACCGCCGATACCATCACGCTGCGGCTGACCGTCAAGGTCCGCCCCGGCCGCCAGTGGTCGGTGCAGCGCAGGCTGCGGGCGGAGATCAAGCGCGCCTACGACGAGAAGGACATCGAGCCGCCATACCCCTACGGCCGGCCGATTCCGCCGTCGAGCCCAGTGGAGCTGTGACACCGGCGCTTTACCGCGGTGCAGGCGGACGCATAGGTTCCGCCTGCACCGCCACGCAAGAGGAGTTCGGCGGACCGCTCTTGAGAGGATGGGGCCCGTGACTTCCGTGGAGAGCTTTTACGAGCAGGTCGGCGGCGAAGCGACCTTCCACCGAATCGTGGCGAAGTTCTACGAAGAGGTGGCCAAGGACGAGCTGCTGCGACCGCTCTACCCCGAGGAGGACCTGGGACCAGCCGAGGAGCGGCTCCGGTTGTTCCTCATCCAGTACTGGGGCGGCCCGCACACCTACTCCGACCGGCGCGGACACCCGCGGTTGCGGATGCGCCACGCCCCGTTCAAGATCGGCCCGACCGAGCGGGACGCGTGGCTGCGCTGCATGCGGATCGCGGTGGACGAGGCGCAGCTCGCGCCGCAGCACCGCGAGCAGCTCTGGCAGTACATGGAGATGGCGGCCGAGAGCATGGTCAACTCGTGGTTCTGACGGGACTCATAGGTCGGTGAACAGCTCCGAGAGAAGGATCCGGTGATGCGGGCGGCGGACGCGGGGGCGGGCCACAGCGAACGGCCGTGGTGGTGGGACGCGGTGTGCTACCAGGTCGACGTCGGCGCGTTCGCCGATGCCGACGGTGACGGTGTCGGCGACTTCGAAGGGCTGCGCGGTCGGCTCGGCTACCTGGAGCTGCTCGGCGTGGACGCGGTCGTGCTGGCCGGTGCCGCCGGGCTGGATCCAGCTGCGCAGGACTTCGCCGAACTGCTCGCCGAGGCGCGCAGATCCGGGATGCGGGTGATGCTCGCGCTCGACGTGGATCCGGCGCGCGGCAACCCCGCCGCGGTGCTCGAGCCCTGGCTCGCGCACGGCGTGGACGGGTTCCACCTGGCGCCCCGCGAGGACCCGACCCGTGCGGTCGAGTCGGTGCTGGCCGAGTACCCGGACCGCGTGGTGATCGGGGCCGGCGACTGGCACCTGTCGTTCAACCTCGACCTGGCGATCGCCGGGTTCGCCACCGAACCGCTGCGCAAGGTCATCACCGGCGCGCTGGCGACGCCCGGGCGGCGCACGGCGTGGGCGATGGCCAGCCGCGACACCCAGCGCAGCCGGGACGCCGCCGCGCTGACCCCGGTGCGCTCGATGGCCCTGGTGCAGCTGGCGCTGCCCGGCGCGGTGTGCCTGCGGCACGGCGAGGAGCTGGGGTTGCCGGGCACCGAGCGGATCCCGATGCCGTGGGAGGGCGAGAAGCCGCCGTTCGGGTTCTCCGAAGCGAGCGGCGACTGGTCGTCGATCCCGGCGGACTGGGCCGCGTTCACCGTCGAAGCGCAGTTGGAGGACGAGCAGTCCACCCTGTCGCTGTACCGGCACGCGCTGGAAACCCGGATCAGTCACCCGGCGTTCACCGGTGACGAGGTCGAGTGGTTCGGCGCACCGGAGGGCTGCTTCGCATTCCGCCGGGTCGGCAGCGACCTGATCTGCGCGCTGAACACCTCGACGGCCCCGGTGCCGCTGCCGCCCGGCGAGGTGCTGCTGTCCTCCCGCCCGGTGGAAGGCGAGGAGCTGCCGCCCGGTACCGCCGCCTGGCTGGTGTGAGCCTGCACTCTCCGGCGTCACGGGCCGTGCGGGAGCTCGTTCTAACCTGAGTAACGTTGTTGGAATTGACCTCGAGACCCCGCTGGATGCCATGACTGCTATTGCGGCTACTGCGCCCGAGACGAGCACTGCTCGGCCGCAACCACGCACCGGCCGACTGGTCGGGGTCGACGTCGCACGGTTCTTCGCCGTGTTCGGCATGTTCTGCATCCACTTCGGGGTGCCGTTCCTGACCGGTAACGCGGAGGTGTGGGTCGCGCAGTTCTCCAGCGGCCGGTCCACGGTGCTGTTCACGCTGCTGGCCGGGGTGTCGCTGGCGCTGCTGTCCGGGCGCGGCACTCCCCCGACCGGCGATGCGCTGCGCCAAGCCCGCCTGCGGATCACGTTGCGCGCGGTGCTGCTGCTGGTGCTCGGCATCCTGCTGGCCAAGGCCACCGAGGCGACCGGCTTCCTGCTCACCGTGATCATCCCGTTCTACGGCCTATACTTCCTGCTCGCGGTGCCGTTCGTCCGGCTGCGCACCCGAGGTCTGCTGATCGCCGCGACGGTCACGGCCCTGGTGGGTCCGCAGGTGTCGTTCGTGCTGCGCACCTGGATCGCCGGGGACACCCCGATGGCCTGGCTGGTCACCGCGGTCAACACCGTCGACCCGGGGCACCTGATCGCCAAGGCAGGGGTCTTCGACCTGCTGCTGCTCGGCTTCTACCCGGCCTTCTCCTACCTGCCGCTGGTGCTGCTCGGCATGGCCGTCGGACGCCTGGACCTGCGCTCGACGAAGGTCCGCTGCGGGCTGGCGGCGGCCGGTTTGGCCGTGTCGATCGCCAGCTGGCGGGTGTCGGAGTGGCTGCTGCAGGCGATCGTTGGCGAGCCGCCGGGGCCCACCGAGGGCACCGTGCCGATCGAGCACCCGCACTGGCTGCTGGCCACCACCGCGCACAGCGGCACCACCTTCGAGCTGCTCAACTCCGGCGGTATCTCGCTGGTGATCCTGGCGGTCTGCCTGATGCTGACCGACCGGGTGGGCAAGCTGTTCAAACCGCTGGCCGCCGCCGGATCGATGGCGCTGACCCTGTACGCGATCCACGCGGCGACGATGGCCTGGCTGATCGTCGTCGGCGGCTACTCGCTCAGCGGGGTGCCGGAGCCGCTGGCGCAGCTGTCGACGATGGGTCCGGACCTGCCCGACACACCGGACATGCCCGCGTTCCCGCGCGACGGCCACACGCCCGACGGCGTGGTGGCGTTCATCTGCACCTTCATGCCCGAGGTGTTCCTGATCTTCGCGATCCTGTTCCCGCTGGCCTGGAAGTACTTCTTCCGCCGCGGCCCGCTGGAAGGCGCGGTCAGCGAGTCGGTCCGCTTGCTCGCGGACCGTTTCTCCCGACGCTCCTGATCAGTCTTTTTACCGCTCCGAGGACTTTCGCCCCTGCCCGAACCGGGCCATCCTGGGGTCGCGTGGACGGATGGATTCCATGTGCCTCTGGGGGGTGGCTCGATGAACATCCGGCATCGGACCGGTGGGGATGGGGCGGTCGACATACCGCCGGCGCTGGGCAAGGCGATGGCGGACTACCGGGCTCTGCTCGACGAGCTGGAGCGCGGCACCATCGACGAATCGACGTTCCGGCACCGGGCGCTGCGCGTGGGGTTGGTCCTGCGCGAACGGGATGCCTGGATCCTGGACCTGTCGACCGAGCGGTGGTGGCGCTACGACGGCGTGGCGCTGTCCAGCCTCCGGTTCAGCGACGCCGAGGGGTGAGGCCATGTCCGCCCCGACCGATCCGGTGCTCCTGCAGGAGCGCCTCAGCAGCGTCATCCGCGACGCCCAAGACACCGAGTCGGGCTGGGTGCGCACACCGCTGTCGGTGCACCCGCTGCCGATCGCAACGCTGCGAAGCCGCCTGCACAACGCCACGACGTGGCTGGGCCGGGTGTGGTCGTCCCACGCGCGCGGCGGCCCGGCGGTGCGGCGCTGGTTGACCGATGAGCCGCTGGGCTCGCCGGTCCCACCGTCGGACCAGCGGCTGCCGCTGCGCAAGCAGTTCCGCGTCGCGCTGGCCACGGCGTTCTTCGGCGCCTCGGTGGCCGCAGGCTGCTACGTGCTGACGGCGCCGCTGGCGGACCCGTTCTTCGGGCTGATCCCACCGGACATCTTCAACCGGCTACCCCCGATCTCGCAGCGCCCGATGGACAACGGCCCGGGCGGCCCCGCGCCGGAGGTCGAAACGGCGCCCGGTTCCCCGGTGGTCGCGAGGCTCCCAGCTCCAGCCGCACCCGCGCCGGCACCAGAGCCGGGCACACCCGCGGGCACACCGGGTTCTCTAGACGCTCAGACACACCCGGTGCCGCAGAGCAGCGGCACCGGCGGAGGAACCTCGCCGCAACCGCCAGCGCAGTCCCCGCCCCCGCCGGTCCAGTCCTCGACACCACCGACGCAGGACCCGACGACCACCACGACGGCTCCACCGGTGACGACCACAACACCGCCAACCACCGACCCGACAACAACAACGGTCCCGACCACAACAACAACGGTCCCGACCACGACGACGGACCCGACCACAACGGCAACGCAAACACCCACGACAACCCCGACGCCAACCAGCACGACCGGCGAACCGACGGAGACCGCACCAACCGAAACCGCTCCGACCACGGTGACATCACCAACGGAACCCACCACGACGAACCCGCCGGAGACCGGCACCTCGTAGTCCGCAAATCGCGGAAGGTTTCTCTCGGCTGAAGCGGGTGGAGCGTCGTAAGCTGCCAGGAACTTTTTCCGCGGGTGTGTCGATCCGCGGCTATGCCGTTCGACCCAGGGGCGAGGGGGTCCGAGCGGGACCCCGGACAGCCCAGGGAGGCGGAGCCGTGAAGTACATGCTGATCATGCGGGCCACCGACGAGTCGTTCGAGGCGTTCCAGAACATCGACTTCGAGGTGATCATGGAGTCGATGGGCCGGTTCACCGAGGAGATGATCCAGGCAGGAGTCCTCGTCGCCACCGAAGGACTGGACGACGCCGCGGACAGCGTGGTCGTCGACTACTCGTCCCAGCCGCCGGTGGTCACCGACGGCCCCTACGGGGAGACCAAGGAGCTGTTCGGCGGCTTCTGGACCGTCGACGTCGCCTCCAAGGAGGAGGCCGTGGCGTGGGCGAAGCGAGCGCCGCTGGCCGGGCCCGGCACCAAGTGCGAGATCCGCCGGGTGACCAGCATCGACGAGTTCCCGCAGGACAACGAGTGGATCAAGAAGGAGCGGGCTTGGCGCGAGGCGACGGGTCAGCTCTGAACCCCGGCACCGGTCGTGACGCGGTCGCGGCGGTGTGGCGGATCGAGTCCGCCAAGATCGTCGGCGCCCTCGCCCGCTACACCGGCGACTTCGCCCTCGCCGAGGACCTCGCCCAGGAGGCGTTCGCGGAAGCGCTGGTGACCTGGCCGCGCGACGGCGTCCCGACCAACCCGGCGGGGTGGTTGCTCGCCGTCGGGCGCCGTCGCGCGATCGACGCGTTTCGCCGACGGGCCGCCCTCGACGAGCGCTACGCCGTCCTCGCCCGCGACATGGGCGAGGACGGCTCCGGCGACCCGCTGTGGGATCCGGACCAGATCGACGACGACGTGCTGGCGCTGATGTTCACCGCCTGCCACCCCGTGCTGTCGCCGAAGGCGAGGATCGCGCTCACGCTGCGGGTGATCGGCGGTCTGACCAGCGACGAGATCGCCAAGGCGTTCCTGGTCCCGACCGCCACCGTGCAAGCCCGGATCACCCGGGCGAAGAAGGCCCTCGCCGCGGCCCAGGTGCCGTTCGCCGTGCCCTCAGCGGCGGAACGGACCGAGCGGCTCACCTCGGTGCTCAGCGCGGTCTACGTGATCTTCACCGAAGGCTCGTCAGCCAGCTCCGGCGCAGACCTGATCCGGATGGACCTCGCAAGCGAAGCGCAGCGCCTCGCACGGGTGCTGAGCCGTCTGATGCCGGGAGAACCCGAGGTCCACGGCTTGCTGGCGCTGCTGGAGCTGACCGCAGCGCGCTTCCCCGCCCGAACCGGCCCCGACGGCGAGCCGGTGCTGCTGGAACACCAGGACCGCCGCCGCTGGGACCACGCCGCAATCCGCCGAGGACGAGCCGCACTGGCCCGAGCGACAGGGATCGGCCGAGGCCTGGGCGCCTACGGTCTGCAAGCCTCCATCGCCGAATGCCACGCCGTCGCAGCGTCGGTCGACGAGACGAACTGGGAGCGAATCGTGCTCGTCTACGAAGCACTCAGCCGACTCGCGCCGTCACCGGTGGTCGACCTCAACCGAGCGGTCGCGGTCTGCATGGCCCACGGCCCAGCCGCCGCCCTGCAGATCGTGGACGAGTCGGCAGCAACCAAAGCCCTGCAGAACTCCCACCAACTACCCAGCGTCCGAGCCGAACTGCTCACCCGCCTCGGCCACACCGACCAAGCCCGCACCGAACTGCGACGAGCCATCCACCTGTGCGCCAACGACCGCGAACGGACAGTCCTCGAACGCAAACTCGCCGACCTCGGCTGAGCGTTCAGTCCAGGCTCGCCACGCAGGTGGACAGCAGCGCGGCGAGTTGGCGCACGTCGTCGGGCGCGAGATCGGCCGTCATGCGGTCTTCGACGGCGAGCACGATGCCGTTCGCCTCGTCCAGCAGAGCGCGGCCTCGGTCGGTGAGGCTCACGGGTCGGGCTCGACCAGAAGTGGGTCGATCCGCGACGCTGGCCAGCCCTGCTGCTCGGAGTCCGTTCAGCACGTCGCGCAGGGACTGGCGGGTGACGAAGGTGCGGCGGGCGAGCTCGGCGGCCGGCTCCCCTGGTGCGTCGGCCAACGCGCGCAGCACCGCGTACTGGGACATCGACAGGCCAAGCGGGCGGAGGCGTTCCTCGCACGAGCGGCGGAACGACTGCTGCGCCTGCTTGATCAGGTAACCGACCCGCTCGCGCACGTCCCCTTGACTCATGTCAGGAACCTTACACATAATCATTCATGTAAGGAACCTGACAACGAGAGGCAGTCATGACCACCATCTCCACCGACGCCCCGATCGCCACGCTGATCAACGTGTTCACCGTCCAGCCCGACGAACAGCGAGCCCTGGCCGACCTGCTGGCGCACGCCACCGAGGAAGTCATGCAGCACCTGCCCGGCTTCATCTCCGCCAACATCCACGCCAGCACCGACGGGACCAAGGTCGTCAACTACGCCCAGTGGAGGTCGGCCGAAGACTTCCACGCCATGCTCAGCAACCCGACCGCCCAAGTCCACATGCACCAAGCCGCCGAACTAGCGGATCACTACGAGCCACACCTGTACACAGTGGAATCGGTGCACCACCACTGAACTTTCAACACTGGAAAGTGAGTCCAAAGTGGACAAGGTCGGTCACGCCGCGAGGAGGGACAGGTCGAGCGACCGCAGGCGGACGAGGTCGGCGATGAGTTCGTACTGGGCGACCTTCCCGTGCTCAACGGTGATCGCGATAGCCAGCAGCAGCCTCCCCCGCGGCGCGATCACAACGCCCACAGCCCCGTTGACCAGCACCAACTCCGCGAATCGAGCATTGCGCCCGAACCCGGCGATCTCCTCGGCCACGGCCTGCGCACCCCGGATCTCGGTCGCCCTGCCCGCCGACAGCGCAGCCCGGTCGGCCAGTCGAACGACATCGGGGGCCAACACCTCGAGAACCGCAGCAACATCGCCCGAGCGCGAAGCAGCGAGGAACGCCTCGACCAACCGCCGGCGGTGGGCCATGTCCGCGTCACCTGCTGAGGCAGTGCCCCGCACCTTCTGGCGGGCGCGGCTGGCGAGTTTCTTCGTGACGACCACCGATCGCCCCAAGATGGCCGCGATCTCGTTGAACGGCATGGCGGACGAGTCGTGCAGCACGAACGCGACTCGCTCCGCTGGAGCCAACGCGTCGAGCACCACGAGCAGCGCACGCCCGACCTCGTCGGCGAGCAGCACCTCCTGCTCCGGATCGACGTCGTGCTCGATCTCCGGCATCTGCCGACCGACGAGTTCCTCCCGCCTGGCCTGGCGAGAGCGCAGCATGTCGAGAGATGTACCCGTCCGCGCTGGGATCTCCGTACCGCGAGCGCCGAGCGGCCGCTGCCGAACGGCGCTACGCCGCGCTCGGAGTTCCACGCGAGGACGAACTGGGACGCCGGGAAGCCGTCGCCGCCAACTGGGACCGCTTCGGCGCGCCGGCCGCCCTGTTCTGCTACATCCCACGGGAGATGGGGTCGGCCCAATCGGTCGACGTCGGCCTCTACCTGCAAACGCTCATGCTGCTGCTCCGCGCCGAGGACCTGCACAGCTGCCCGCAGATGGCGTGGTCGGTGTACCGGAGAACCGTCGCGGAAGTCGTGTCCCCACCTGACGACCTCGTGCTGTTCTGCGGAGTGTCGATCGGCTTCGAAGACACGACGGCCGAGCCCATCCGCACCACCCGCGCAGCCCTCGCGGAAACCATCACGTTCCTGGACTAACCGCAGACACCCTGAGCGCTGAGGTCCGCAGCTCCACCGGAAACTGCGGACCTCAGCATGTCACCGGTCGTAGCAACCGGACTTGGCCGCAGCGAGGAAGTCCTCCCACCGCGACGCAGAAACAACCAGAACACCACCGGCGCGATCCTTCGTGTCCCGAACGCCGGTCCGGCCAACTCCCACAGCCACCTCGACGCAGTTGCCGTTACCCCCGCTGTAGCTGCTCGTCGTCCAGCTCGCCCCAGCTAAGTCCGCCGCTGACATGGCGCTCCCTCTTCCGATCAGTCGCGCACCAGCGACTCGATGAAGCGCACCGATTCAGCTGGTGACAGCGCGACTTTCCGCAGGTTGTCGGCTGCCATGCTATATCCACGCATACGTTCTTGATCATGAATGTATACGGCGTCGTCCTGCAGCTCGACATAACCAACGGAATGCGCGTGCTCGAAGCTCAGCACCGCGAAAGCGCCGGTGAACCCACTGTGAATCCCATCCTCCGGCCTCAGGACCTGGAGCTCCACGTTCGGTAGCGCCGCAAGCCGGACCAAGTGCCAGTACTGATCTTGCAGGATCTCCGGATCACCAACATCGAGCCGGAGCGCTGCTTCACCAACCACCACAGCGAGTACGAGCGGATCCGGATCGATCAACAGCGCCGACCTGGCCTGTCGAAACTCCACGAACCTCTCGACGTGATCCGTTCGCACTCGAGGCGTTGCCGCAGTGACCGCACGCGCGTACGCCTCCGTCTGGAGCAAGCCCGGCACGAACACCGGCTCGTACAAGAACTCGTGCGCCGCTTGCCCTTCGAGGCCGACAAAAGACTGAAACCAGTTCGCCGCCACATCGGCCCACGGTGACCACCAAGCGCGCTGGTCATCGCGTTCCGCCAGCTCTGATAGCCGATCCACGACATCGTCCGGCGCGCCGTAGAACTTCAGCAGGTCAGCAACCTCTTTCGGCTGCTGGCGATTTCGGCCGCTCTCCAAATGGTTGATCTTGCCCGGCGTACACCCGATCGCTTCAGCTGCAGCAACAGCGGCCTGATTCGCAAGCTGCCGGTAGTGCCGGAGCTCGACCCCGATGAGCCACCGCTGAGCAGCAGGATCAGTCCACTTGGCCATCGCTCCACCCCTCTCGCCGCGAGCACGAACAGTGTGCACGCAGGCACTCTCAGTCATTGCACCTGATCGAAGTATAGACATCAGTAAATTCCTACGTGGATCATTAAAGCCAGGAACCGACGGACAGGAGGAACGCGAATGTTGCCTGGTGGCGCGAAAATCGTTCGGTGGCAGCCGGTTTCCGGTGGGCGGCACGCCTTCGACATGGCTGCGCGGCGAGCCGAGCCGGGGCTGGTCGTCAACACCTTGTGCGGGGTCGAGGTCAGCAGCGATGAGCTGCAACAGATCGCACCGGAAGTCGACTGGATACGCGAGAAGACGTGCATGAAGTGCTGGGAGATCCTCAAATCCCGCCAGCAGTGACGGCGAATCCGAACCAGAGGCGAAAGGTTTCACCATGTTCTGGCTTCAAGCCTCGACGCTCGTGCTGATCAACGTGTTCATCTACGCAGCGGTCTTCTTCCGGTTACCGCGAGCACGTCACAGCGGCGGCGGCGAAGGCGACTACACGGTGTGGCAGCTGATCTCGCAGGTAGAAGCAGAAAACCAAGCAGACCAAGAGGATTCCGGCGGCGGTCGACATCGCCTGCGCGAACCGACCTAGCCCTTGAAGCCGGACCGGTGCGGTGATTCCCCGACCCCGCACCGGTCCACCCGGTGGTCGGGCGTGTCCCCTCCCTCGCGCCCGGCCACCCCGGTAAAGCGCAGCTCGGTGCCGCTCCCCCGGCCTCCACCGAGCTGTCCAGGTCGGGTTGGTACGCCTTCTCCCCGCGCACCAACCCGATCCCCTGCGCTGGCAGCGCGGCGATGTGGCGGGTCAGAGGAGGAGGGGGAGCAGGGCGTGGCGGCGGCGGACTACTGCGCCGTAGCGGGAGTCCAGGCGGAGCCAGGCGTCTGTGGCGCTTACTCGGACGATTTCGGATTCCTGGGGTTTGGTGACCAGGAAACCCATGCCGGACAGTACGAACAGGCAGCGGAGGGGGACCTTCACCTCGTAGCCCGAGCCGGACACCGTGAAGACCTCCTGGTCCAGCAGCGATGCCGGCGGTGTCCCCTTTGGACCGACGTTGTCCTTGGCCACGTCGATTCCTCGCTCCGCGACCTCGCCGACGAGCTTGGCCGGGAGGTCATCCACCCGCTGCCAGCCCGTGGCCGGGGGCAGTTCCGATCGCCACATCAGGTCGCGGGGCGGGCCCGGGTCCATCACCGGGCCGCCCGCGACCGTCAGGGTTGCCAGCAGTTCGTTGCCGGAGACCGTCAGATCCGCCGGATCCACTTCCGCCGCAACGGATCTGGTGCACAGGGCGTCGAACGGCGTTGCCGCCCAGACGTCCACCCGGCCGGTGTCCGCGCGGTTGCGCAGGCGCACCAGAGCCTGGCCGTCCAGGCGGACCGCTCGGGCCACGAACGCGCCCAAGTCCTCGCGTTCGACCGCATCGGGCATTCGCAGTTCAGGCACGGTGGGACTCCGACTTCGCCGGGTCGAGCTGCCACTCGGCGAGGAAGTCGCGTTCCTCCGCGGTCAGCCGCCGCGGGCGCCCGGCCCTCAGGTCGTAGGGCACCATCAGGGTTTCCGCGGTCGCCACCGCTTCCTGCGCGTAGGCCGTGTAGTCGACGATGAACGACGCCGCCTTCAGATCGCGCACCGACATCTGGACCTGCAGCGACTTCGACGCGTAGACCAGCGGGCTGTGGTAGTCGATCACGACTCGCGCGACCACCATGCCGTCGGCCATGCCGAGCAGTCCCTGCCGCTCGGCTTCGGTGAACAGCAGGTCGGCGCGCGCCTCCTCCAGCAGCGTGATCGTCCGGGCGTGGTTGACGTGCCCGAACGCGTCCATGTCGGACCAGCGCAGGGAAACCTCTGCTACGAACGCGCCCACTGGGGAGCTCCCTTCCTGCCGTTCGGGTGGCTCGCGGTCGCCCGCGAGCCACCCGGCACTCACCGGACCATGCTGCGCAGCTGGCGCGCGGCCACCGACAGCGTGGCCAGGTCGAGCCGACCGGAGCTCACGATCTGCTCGAGCGACGAGTTGGCCCGAGCCAGTCGCGACTCGTTGGCCGACTCCCAGTGAGCGATCTTCTGCTCCGCGTCGTCGCCCGGGTCGCTGGTCCGCAGGACGTCGATGGTGATCGCGCGCAGCGTTGCGTAGAGATCATCCCGCAACGCCAACCGGGCCAGCGAGTGCCACCGGTTCCCGCGCTCCAACTCGTTGACGGCCAGCAGCATCCGCTCGACGTCGAGGTGCTCGGCGAGCTCGTAGTACAGGTCCGCGCTCTCCCGCGGACTGCGCTCGGCGCTCACCCCGGCATCGCGCTCGGCCAGCTCGGCGACCTCGCGGATGTCCAGCAGTGCGAAGGAATCCAGCAGCGTGCCGACCCGTTCGGCCAGCTCCGCCGGAACCCCGGCCGCCATCCAGCGCTCGATCAGCTCGTTGGAACCCTCGGCCGCGCGGCCGCGCAGCAGCCCGCGAACCGAGCCGGACAGTTCCTCGACCACCGGCTTGAAGCGGGTGATCTCGGCACCGATGGCCAGCGGCTGCGGCCGGTTGTTCAGCATCCAGCGCGCCGCCCGGTCCAGCAGGCGACGGCTCTCCAGCACCAGCTCGTCGGCCACCGAACTCGGCACCGAACGGCCCATCTGGTCGATCTGCTGCCACAGCGAGTGCAGGTCGTAGACGCTGGTGACCACCGCGAAGGCGCGCACCGCATCGGTGGTGGAGGCGCTGAGCTCCTCGGCCAAGCGGTAGGCGAAGGAAACACCGCCACCATCGACCATCTCGTTGACCAGCAAGGTCGTGATGATCTCGCGGCGCAGCGGGTGCGAGGCGATCGCGTCGCCGTAGCGCTCCTGCAGCGGCTTCGGGAAGTACTCCGGCAGCCGGCTGCTGAACGCCTCGGTATCCGGCAGGCCGCTGGCCAGCACGTCCCGCTTCAGCGACAGCTTGACGTGCGCCATCAGCGTCGCCAGCTCGGGCGAGCTGAGGCCTTCGCCGTTCTTCTCCCGCTCGCGGAACTCCTTGGCGGTGGGCAGCGACTCCAGCTTGCGGTCCAGTCCGGCGTTCTTCTCCAGCGCCGCGACCTGGCGGGCGTGCACCGACAGCATCGGCCCGGCGTGCGAGCGGGAAATGCCCAGCACCGCGTTCTGCTGGTGGTTGTCGGACAGCACCAGCTGGCCGACCTCGTCGGTCATGTCGGCCAGCAGCTCGTTGCGCTGCTCGCCGGTCAGCTTCCCGTCGGCCACCAGGTGGTCCAGCAGGATCTTGATGTTGACCTCGTGGTCGGAGCAGTCCACACCGGCCGAGTTGTCCAGCGCGTCGGTGTTGACCTTGCCGCCCGCGCGGGCGAACTCGATGCGGCCCAGCTGGGTCATACCCAGGTTGCCGCCCTCGCCGACGACCTGGACCCGCAGGTCCCCGCCGTTGACGCGGACCGCGTCGTTGGCCTTGTCGCCGACCGCGGCGTGCGTCTCGCTCGCGGCCTTGACGTAGGTGCCGATGCCACCGTTCCACAGCAGGTCGGTCGGGGCCTGCAGGATCTTCTTGATCAGCTCGGCCGGGGCCAGCTGCCGCACCGAATCGTCGATGCCCAGCGCCTGCCGGATCTGCGGGTTCAGCGGGATCGACTTCAGCGAACGCGACCACACGCCACCACCGGCGCTGATCTTGCTGCGGTCGTAGTCGTCCCAGGTCGACCGCGGCAGCTCGAACAGCCGGCGGCGCTCCGCGAAGGAGACCTCCGAGTTCGGGTCCGGGTCGATGAACACGTGCATGTGGTTGAACGCGGCGACCAGCCGGATGTGCTCGGAGAGCAGCATGCCGTTGCCGAACACGTCACCGGCCATGTCGCCGATGCCGACCACGGTGAAGTCCTGGCTCTGGGTGTCCACGTCCAGCTCGCGGAAGTGGCGCTTGACGCTCTCCCACGCACCCCTGGCAGTGATGCCCATCGCCTTGTGGTCGTAGCCGACCGAACCGCCCGAGGCGAACGCGTCGCCCAGCCAGAAGCCGTAGGACTTGGCCACGTCGTTGGCGATGTCGGAGAAGCTCGCGGTGCCCTTGTCCGCGGCCACCACCAGGTAGCTGTCGTCACCGTCGTGGCGGACCACGTCGCTCGGCGGGGTGACCTCGCCACCAACCAGGTTGTCGGTCAGGTCCAGCAGGCCGGAGATGAACATCCGGTAGCAGGCGATGCCCTCGTCCAGGGTCGCCTTGCGGTCCGCGGCCGGGTCACCGATGGCCACCGGCGGCCGCTTGACGACGAACCCGCCCTTCGCGCCGACCGGCACGATCACCGCGTTCTTCACCGCCTGCGCCTTGACCAGGCCCAGGATCTCGGTGCGGAAGTCCTCCCTGCGGTCCGACCAGCGCAGGCCACCGCGGGCGACCGAGCCGTAGCGCAGGTGCACGCCCTCCACCCACGGCGAGTACACGAAGATCTCGAACTGCGGCCGCGGCTCGGGCAGGCCCGGGATCTCCTTGGGCTCCAACTTGAACGCCAGGTACGGGCGCTCGCGGCCCGGGTCGGCGGAGAAGTAGTTGGTGCGCAGGGTGGCCCGGATCAGGCTGAGGTAGTTGCGCAGGATCTTGTCCGCGTCGAGGCTGGTGACCTCGTCGATCAGCTTGGTGACCTCGTCCACCAGGTCCGCTTCGCGGGACTCGCGGTCCTCGCCCGCCAGCGCCGGGTCGAAGCGCGCCTCGAACAACCGGACCAGCGTGGTCGTGGTGGTGCGGTGCGCCAGGATCGCGTCCTCGATGTAGTCCTGGCTGTAGGCGATGCCGACCTGGCGCAGGTACTTGGCGTAGGCCCGCAGCACCGAGGCCTGCCGCCAGGTCAGCCCGGCCTGCAGCACCAGCGCGTTGAACCGGTCGACCTCGGCAGCACCCAGCCAGGACGCGCGGAAGGCGTCCTCGAACCGCTCGCGGAGCGTGTCCAGCCACCGCGAATCCACTGCGCTCAGCAGCTCGGGGTCGAGCCGCAGACCGAAGTCGTAGATCCAGTACTGCCGGTCGGCGCCGTCGATCGAGATCTCGTACGGACGCTCGTCGACGACCTCGACGCCCATGCTCTGCAGCACCGGCAACACGCGGGACAGGGTGACCCGGCCGCCGACGTAGATCTTGAACCGGCGCTGCCCGCCGCTGGAGTCGCGCGGCACGTAGAACGACATCTTCAGGTCGTTCGGGCCGGACAGGGACTCCAGTCGCCGCAGGTCAGTAAGGCCCTCGGCGGCGGTGAAGTCCTCCTTGTAGGCCTCCGGGAAGCTCGCCGCGTAGCGCTGGCCGAGCTGGCTCATGGCCTCGGAGAGGCTGCGCGCCACGTGCCCGTCGCGGCTGGCGCCGGACTGCTCGGCGTCGACCTCCTCCACCATCCGGTCGTCCCAGGTGTGGATGGCCTCTTCCAGCCGCCGCTGGATGCGCGCCAGGTCCGGCTCGACCTGGTTCTCCGGGTCGGTGTGCACCACGAAGGCCACCCGGGCCAGGGTGGACTCGCCGACTCGAGTGCTGTACTCCAGGCTGGTGCCGCCCAGCTCGGCCAGCAGGACCTCCTGCATGGCCAGCCGCGAGCTCGTCGTGTAGCGATCGCGCGGCAGGTAGACCAGGACCGAGTAGAAGCGGCCGTAAGGGTCGCGGCGCAGGAACGGCTTGAGCTTGCGGCGCTCGGCCAGCGCCAGCACGCCGGTGATGGTCTCCTGCAGCGTGTCCGAGTCGGTGGAGAACAGCTCGGCGCGCGGGTAGTTCTGGATCTCCTCCAGCATCCGCTGACCGGAGTAGGACTCAAGCGGGAATCCGGCGCGGTGGATGACGTCGTGCACCCGGCGCTCGATGAACGGGATGTCCAGCACGTTCTCGTGCAGCGCCGTGGTGGTGAACAGGCCGAGGAAGCGGTGCTCGCCGGTGACCGAACCCGACTCGTCGAAGGTCTTGACGCCGACGTAGAACGGGTGCACCGGACGGTGCACAGTGGACGGTTCGCTGGCCTGGGTCAGCACCAGCAGGTCCGGCGACAGCGCGCTGGCGCGGCCGTCCGGCCAGGTGGCGAGGCTGCGGGCCGCGACGTTGTCGCCGCGCAGAACGCCGAGGCCGGAGGCCAGCACGGCCTGCAGCGCGGGGTCGGAGCCGTTGTCGTCGACCAGCTCGTAGTGCCGGTAGCCGAGGAAGGTGAAGTGACCGTTGGCCAGCCAGCGCAGCAGACTGGCTCCGTCGTGGACTTCCGCGGCGGACAGCGGCGGCGGGGTCTTCTCCAGCTCGTCGGCCAGCGCGCGGGCGGCGGCGTGCATCCGCTCGGTGTCCTCGACGACCTCGCGCACATCGTTGAGCACGTCGGTCAAGTGGTGCTTGATGGCGTCCAGGCGCTCCTCGTCGGTGACCCGACCCACCTCGACGAACATCCAGCTCTCGCACATCGCGTCGGCGGGCGGCGCGGCCGGGTCGGCCCCGGGCAGCACGCCCTGCAGCTCACCGGCGAGGTCGCGGCGGACCGCGATGATCGGGTGGATGATGCGCTGCACCTCGGCGCCGTCGCGGCCGAGTTCGGCGATCACCGAGTCCACGAGGTACGGGGAGTCGTCGGTGACGATCTGCACCACGGTGGCCTGGCTCTGCCAGCCGTCGTTAGCTCGGTCCGGGTTGAAGATCTGCACCAGCGGACGGCCGGCGACGCGCGAGGCGGCCAGCCGGTGGTGCGACCGGAGCGCCCCGACCAGGTCGGCGGGCTCGTCGTCGACGAGCTCCTCCGCCGGGACGTGCCGGTAGTAGGCGCGCAACAGCTCAGCCAGCTCCGGCGCGCTCTCCGCTGCTCGGTTGAGCAGGCGGGTCTTGACGATTTCGGGGTTTTCGGATCGATCCCCAGCCGAGTCCCCATCGGTCTGCGGTCGTCCGGTCTTCAACTGTCCGGGATTCGAGGTCATCTTCAGGCAGCTCCACGCTTGACGGCACCTCTTTGTGCCCACAGGTTCCACCATAAGACTGCCAGTTCCGGCGACGGCCGGAGGGCGGTGCCGGGGTCTTGTGCGTGAAAACCAGCACAATGATCGATGACCTGGAGGTTTCAGAGCAGCGGATCTCTCGCCGCAGCATCGATTCCGGGCCTCCGATGCCTGGCCACCGCACCGGTTCCGCAATCGTCCGATGTGGACGCGAAGGCGGTTTGGGCGAGCTGGGAACGCTCGGTGATACCAGACACACGTGCTTCGCTGTGCCGCCCGGCTCGGGCCGTCTCGGCCTCCTCCTGACCGCGGCGACCGGTCTCGTAGGCCAGCAGCGCCTCGGTGAGCAGCTCGGCCAGGCCGACCTTCTCGGCTGGTCCCGGATCAGCCGCGGGCTCGGGCGGCGGCTCCACGACCTGGAGGTTCGGCCAGGTCTCCTGGCTCGGACCTTCCTCCTGCGGCGGCGGCTGGGACTCGGCGGGGAGCTCTGGCTGGGGGTCTTCAGCGGTCTGGTCCGGTTGGCGGTGCCGTGCGACCACCGCTGCGAGCGGGGCTGGCTCCTCCGGCTCGGCGTGGCGGGCCCGGCGGCGACCGCCGCGGGGCCGCTCTGACAGCTGCAGGCTCGCCCTGATCTCGGCCAACGACCGACCTCGCGAGCGTCGGCCGCCGGTCTCGCTCCGGCCCTGGTCCGCGTCGTCGGTGGGCTGGCTCGGTACAGCCTCGCTGCGCTGGTGATCTTCGTCCCGTGCTTCGGTGGCGACCGGCTCCGGGGCACCGTGCCTGGACACTGCGGGGGCGGCAGGCTGCCGGTCGTCGGTGAGTTCCGGAGCTGGTTCCGGAGTCGGTTCCGGCTCGATCACCGGCAGGATCGCCGTGGCGTCGGCGGCGGGTCGGTCCGCGCTGAGCGAGGGCCATGCGTCCAGGATGGCCGCTGCCTCCGACGGATCCAGCGCAAACGCGCTGTCCGACTCCGGCTCCGCTTCGTCCTGCCGCTCAAGCAACGTCTCCGGGACGAACCGCACCCCCGGGATCGTGGCTTCACCGCCGGCTGGCTGGTCCCAGCCCTCCGAGGGCCACCAATCGGACTGACCGAGGCTCTCCTCAGCCGGTTCTTGATCGCTGAAGGCCTGGTCGGTGACGTCCGCTGTGACAGGTGGGTGTTCTTCGGCCGGCTGGCGCGCGCTGGTCTTCAGATCGTCGAGCAACGCGGAGTCGAGCACCACGGTCGGCTCGTCGGACGTCCGCGATTCGCTCGCCTCCTGCCGGTGGCGGCGCTCTTCGCGCAGCTCAACGGCCCGGATGGTGAGCGAGTCCATCAATCGGCGAGCCACGTCCGCCGCATCGTCGGAGTCCGACCGAGGCCGCGGCATCTCCGGCGCAACGGCGTCCAGCAGCGAGTCCGCGACGGGCTCGGATTCAGTCGGTCCGACCTCAGCAGCTTGAACTTCAGCCCCAAGAGCCTCATCGGACTCGGGGAACTGAGTCTCGACGGGAGGGACTTCAGATGGCTCCGCATCGAGCAGTTGCTCGTCCACCGGGTCGGCCTCCGGGAACTGGATCTCCGGCTCCTCGTACCCGATCTGCGGGACAGGCGGAAAAACATCCAGACCTGGTTCGATCACCGCCGAGTGCGATCCCCGCGACTGGCGGGACACTTCGACGTCCTCGGTGAGCTCCGGGTATTCGGCCAGCAGCCGCATCCGCGCGTGGTGCACCGCAGCACGCCACCGCCGATCGGCCGCGTACGCGCCGCGCACGGCGCGCAACGCTTCGGCGATCTCCGCCCCTTGTTCGTGCACCTGGGACAGGGTGTTGAGGGACTCGGCGAGCAGGCCGTCGAGCTTGTGCCGCTCGGAAATGGCTGCCGTGTCGCTGAGCACCCGCAGCGCCGCCGCGTGGTCACCGTTGGGCAGGTGCACCCGCGTGGCCAGCGCCAGACCCAACCAGCCGACAGGTCCCGCCGCCGCGGCGCGCACCGGCTCGGCCAGCACTCGTTCAGCGGCCTGGACGGCCTCTGGCCGGTGACCGAGCTCCAGCAGCGACTGGACCCGCTCCAGCACCAGCCAGGTCCGGATCTCACCGCTGTCGGCCGCCGGATCACCGAGCCGGCCGAGCAGCTCCAAACCCGCGTCGGCGACCGTCGTCGCCTCGGCGAACTTACCGATCCGGCGGTGGTGACCAGCACGAGCCGCACAGACACGGGCCTTGAGCAGCCGGGCAGTGTCCCGGTTGCTCTCCCCCACCCCGCACAGCCGCTCGGCCTCGTCGAGAACTTCGGTCCGAGCGCCGTCCTGCTGGTGCACCGGCATCGAGGCAGCCGACGCCAGCAACGCATGCGCCCGCAGCGAAGGTTCGATCCGCTCCTGCTCCAGCACGGGAAACAGGATCCGAGCTGCGACCTCCGAGCTGCCCGCGGCGCATGCGCACCACGCCAGCTCGACGCGCAGCTCGGCCGTCACTTCGGCATCGCCTGCGGCTTCCGCATCGCGGACCGCGGCGAGGGCCCGGCCGGTGGCCGGGACACCTCGCCCCAACCGGTTCGAGGCGAACAGGGCGAGCGCTTCTGCGCGCAGTCGCGCCGCCTGATCACCGGAGTGCCTGGCGAGCACGCTGGCACGATCACTGAGCACCAACGCGAGCTCGGGAACCCTCCACCGCATCTGGTGCGCGGGTTCGAGGAGCCCTTGCGCCGAGCTCGAGTTAGGTGGACCGGACACGCTCGCCAAGGCGCCTCCGTTCATCAGCCCCGGGTCAGTTTGCGGTGCGTCACTCGGTGCGGACGAGCCGCTTCCGCGCCCAGCCTATCGATCTTGTTCTGCTCGTAGCCCTCGAAGTTGCCCTCGAACCAGAACCACTTCGCCGAATTCTCGTCGTCGCCCTCCCACGCGAGGATGTGGGTGGCGACGCGGTCCAGGAACCAGCGATCGTGGGAGATCACCACGGCGCAGCCGGGGAACTGCTCGAGCGCGTTCTCCAGCGAGCTCAGGGTCTCCACGTCCAGGTCGTTGGTCGGCTCGTCCAGCAGGATCAGGTTGCCGCCCCGCTTGAGCGTCAACGCCAGGTTCAGCCGGTTGCGCTCACCACCGGAGAGCACGCCCGCCGGCTTCTGCTGGTCCGGGCCCTTGAAGCCGAACGCGCTGACGTAGGCGCGCGACGGCATCTCGACCTGGCCGACCTGGATGTAGTCCAGCCCGTCGGAGACGACCTCCCACACGTTCTTGGCCGGGTCGATGTTCGCCCGGTTCTGGTCCACGTAGGACAGCTTGACGGTGTCGCCGACCTTGACCGTGCCGGAGTCCGGCTCCTCCAGACCCACGATGGTCTTGAACAGCGTCGTCTTGCCGACACCGTTCGGACCGATGACGCCCACGATGCCGTTGCGCGGCAGGGTGAACGACAGGTCGTCGATGAGCAGCTCGTCGAAGCCCTTCTTCAGGTTCTCCACGTCGACCACGACGTTGCCCAAGCGTGGGCCCGGCGGGATCTGGATCTCCTCGAAGTCGAGCTTGCGGGTCTTCTCCGCCTCGGCGGCCATTTCTTCGTAGCGGTTCAGACGGGACCGCGACTTGGTCTGACGGGCCTTGGCGTTGGAGCGGACCCAGTCCAGCTCGTCCTTCAGGCGCTTCTGCAGCTTGACGTCCCGCTTGCCCTGGACCGCCAGGCGCTCGGCCTTCTTCTCCAGGTAGGTCGAGTAGTTGCCCTCGTACGGGAAGGTCCGACCGCGGTCCAGCTCCAGGATCCAGCCGGCGACGTTGTCCAGGAAGTACCGGTCGTGGGTCACGGCGAGCACAGCGCCCGGGTAGTTGGCCAGGTACTGCTCCAGCCACAGCACGCTCTCGGCGTCCAGGTGGTTGGTCGGCTCGTCCAGCAGCAGCAGGTCCGGCTTGCTCAGCAGCAGCTTGCACAGGGCGACCCGGCGCCGCTCACCACCGGAGAGGTTCTTGACCTCGGCGTCCGGCGGCGGGCACCGCAGCGCGTCCATGGCCTGCTCCAGCTGCGAGTCCAGTTCCCACGCGTCGGCGTGGTCCAGGTCCTCCTGGAGCTTGCCCATCTCCTCCATCAGCTCGTCGGAGTAGTCGGTCGCGAGCAGCTCAGCGATCTCGTTGAAGCGGTTGAGCTTCACCTTGATCTCGCCGACGCCCTCCTCGACGTTGCCGAGGACCGTCTTCTCCTCGTTGAGCGGGGGCTCCTGCTGCATGATGCCGACCGTGTAGCCGGGCGACAGGAACGCTTCACCGTTGTTCGGCTGGTCGAGTCCCGCCATGATGCGCAGCACGGTCGACTTGCCAGCGCCGTTCGGCCCGACGACGCCGATCTTGGCGCCCGGGTAGAACTGGATCGTCGCGTTGTCGAGGATGACCTTGTCACCATGCGACTTGCGCACGTTTTTCATGGTGTAAATGAACTCGGCCATGCTCGAATCGTAGTTGCGCCCCGTGTCGGCCCGCGCACGCGGTCCCCCAGCATCCGGCGGCCGACCTCCGCACCCGCGGCACCGGCTGCCACCACCTCCTCCCGATCGGTGTTCGTCCTGGTCCGCGAAGGTCAGCCGGGTGGCGGAGCGCCGACCGTTTCCAGCGCCCGCACCTCGGCCCGGGATGGTGGAGTTGCGCGCGCGAGATCCAGCCCGACCGCGCTCGCCTCCACTTCGACGGTGGTGCGCCACTGCCCGCTCGACTCGTAGTCGCGGGTGCGCAATCGACCGATGATCACCACAGGATCACCCTTGGTCAGCGCGCCGGCCACGCCTTCGGCGAGGCGCTTCCAACAACTCACCGTGGCGAGGACGCGATCACCGTCCACCCACTGACCCGTGCCCGGGTCGAGCCGACGCGAGTTCGCCGCCACACGGAAGCTGACCAGCTTGTTGCCGCCCGCGGTCTCGCGGACGACCGGTTCGGTGATGACGTAGCCGACCACGGTCACCTGGGTCTCGTACATGTCCGTCGCGCTCCTCTCCGCGCAGCGCTCGGCCAGCGCTGCTGTCTCGGGAATTTCGCGGCCGATCTCCGGCTCGCCACCCAAGACTGCCGGAGGATCACCACTCAGCGCGACGGATTTAGCACTCTCCGTGCGGATTCCGGCCGATCGGTCAGGTCAGCTGCTCCGCTGGTCGTCCTTTTCGGCGAGTCTCTTGAACATTTCGTTGTACGCCACCAGATCCGCGTCGCCGTCCGCATCGGCCTTCCGGTCGATTCGGCGCGCCGCTCGGTCATCCGCCCGCGACCACTGGATCAGCAGCGCGAGCATCACCACCACCAGCGGGATCTCGCCGGACGCCCACGCCAGACCGCCGCCCAGCCGCTGGTCGGCGAGCAGGTCGGTGAACCACGGCAGGTCGAGGCCGCGGTAGAAGTCCCCGCCGATCACGTTCGTGGACATCATCAGCGCGATGCCGAAGAAGGCGTGGAACGGCATGGACGCGAAGACCAGCCCGACCTTGCCCATCGGCGGCAGCGGGCGCGGCGCCGGGTCGATGCCGATCACCGGCCAGTAGAAGACGTAGCCGACCAGCACGAAGTGCGCGTTCATCGCCAGGTGCGCCCAGTGCTGCGTCAGCGCCACGTCGAACAGGCCGCTGAAGTACAGCGCGTAGAACGAGCCGACGAACAGCACCAGCGCGACGATCGGGTTGGTCAGCACCCGCGTGATCGGCGAGTGCACGAAGGCCAGCAGCCACTCCCGCGGTCCCGGCGGCTGCTCCTTGCCTGCGGGCTTGAAGACGCGCAGCGCAAGCGACGTCGGACCGGCCATCACCAGGAACACCGGGGCCAGCATGGACAGCAACATGTGCTGGCCCATGTGCACGCTGAACACCGCGGGCGCGTACTTGCCGATGCCGGACGAGGTGGCCACCAGCAGCGTCGCGCAGCCGCACAGCCAGACGACGGTCCGCCCGATCGGCCAGCGGTCGCCGCGCTGCCGCAACCGCCGCACACCCAACAGGTACAGCGCGGCCATGGCCAGCGCGAGAGTGCCGTAGACCAGGTCGAACCGCCAGTCGAACATCAACCGGAACGCGGTCGGCGGCGAGTCGAGCGGGTAGCCGATCAGCAGCTCGGCCCGGTTCGGGACGGTCGCGAGACCGTCCGGCGGCGGGGTGCGACCGAGCGCGACGGCGACGCCGACCGTGGCGAACATGACCAGCACCTCGACCGCGCCGAGGCGCAGCAGCGCGGCCACGCCAGCGCTCTCCTCGATGCGCCGCACGGCACTGCGCCGCTGGAAGTACCCGAACACGCCGAGCACCACGAGCCCGACGGTCTTGACGATGACCAGCAGCCCGTAAGTGCTGGTGAACAGCTGCTCCGGAGTCATCCGCACGAACGCGTTGATCACGCCGGACAGCGCCAGCGCCACCCAGCACACCAGCGCGATCAGCGAGTACCGCCTCGCGACCAGCGGCAGGTGGGCACCGCGGCGGGCGGCGTGTGCCAGCAGCGCTACCAGGCCGCCCACCCACAGAGCCGCGCCGAAGAGGTGGAACAGCAGGCTGTTGGTGGCGATGTCGTGCGCACCACCGCTGGCGGAGTGGCCGGTGGCGATCACCGGGAACAGCGCCAGCAGGCTCAGCCCGAAGGTGACGACCGTCCAGCCCCACGACAGCACGATCCGGCAGGCCAGCACGACCACGAACGCGATCACCGCGGTCAGCAGCCACGCCTGGGCCTGCTCCAAGGCATCCACCAGGCCGAACAGGACCTCGGCGTTGAGCACGTCGCCCACCGGGCGCCCGGTGGCGTCCGCGGCGATGAACGGCACCATCAGGACCGCGCCCACGCACCAGACGGCGGCAGCCCAGCCGGCCGTGCGGACCGCGGCGTAACCGTCAGCAGCCAGCGCCCCCGAGCGTTTGGCGGGGATGGCGAAGGCGGCGAACAGCAGTGAGCCGATGCACACGACCGCGCCGGACTCGGCGATCACGCGGACCACCGGCAACCCGTACTGCGTGATCGGCCCCGGATCCGGCAGGCCCAGCAGCTCGTAGGACGCCCCTGCGGAAAGCGCGGTCAGCGCAGCGGCGACGAGGGCTGCGAGCACAGCAGCGGTGACGATCAGCACGCCCACGGAGCTGGACGTGCCGCGCCGTTCCGGTTCTTTTTCCAGCACGGTCTCGGATGGCACGAAACCGAGCGTAGCCGTCGATTTGAATCATTCAACTTGCAGGATGCCGGGTCAGCAGGTGATCTCCGCCCAGGCGGACCGCTACGGTTACCGAGTGACCGTTGTCCGTCGCCGTGCGCTCGTGGTGCCGATGTTGCTCCTGTGCGCAACCACCGCATGCACCCCGCCGGTTCCGGGCGAGCCGGTGCCCGCTGCTGGGTTCCGCGACGAACCGCAGACCTCCACCGCCGTTCAGCAGAGCGAGTCGCCCACCCCGCGTGACGGCGCCGGGATCGACCCGTGCAGCCTGCTGGTTCCCGAAGACCTGGCGGCGCTCGGCGGCCCGGCCGGACAGCCTCATCCGGACCAACCGGTTCCGGGCGCGTGCACGCACCTGCTGACCAGCGGCCCGGACAACGCCGCCGGCGCGGGGTTCTACGACCCGGTGCCGGTGGTCGCCCAGCACCAGCCGCACGGTGTGGCAGTGGAGGTCGAGGGCCGTTCGGCCTGGTTGTACTGCGAGCTGGTCGACACCCACCAGACCTGCACGGCGGCCACCGAGCTCGGCCCGGACCGCTCCCTGCTGACCATGCTGTCCCTGCGGGACGCCTCCGCCGCGGACACCACCGACCACCTGTTCGGTCTCACCACTGCGGCCCTGCACAAGCTGCCCCCTGCCTGACCAGCAGCAACGCGCACCGTTACGGTTGCAGCTGTCGATCAGCTTGCCGTTCGGTACCGGGTAGGCAACGGTGCGGCGTCGATGCCACGGGGACAGCCACGTGCCGCTACCCTGCATGCTTGCAGCTCAGAGGAGTTGTGCGCCGAAAGAGCCCCCATAGCTCAGCTGGATAGAGCAAAGGACTTCTAATCCTTAGGTCGCAGGTTCGAGTCCTGCTGGGGGCGCAAACGCCCTGGTGAACGAAGTGGGGGTTGATCTCGTTCAAGATCAACCCCCACTTTATCCCCACATTTGTATCAAGCACTCCGCTCCACCTTTCCGAGCGCCTTGGCTGCCGAGCTGCCCGTCGCTGCGACCACTGGCCCTGGTAGTCGCCGCGCCCGATCTGAGCCAGCCGCTTCCGCTGGATGTCCGCGGTCCCGGCTGGGCACCGGATGTGCATTGCGTCGCGCAGATAGCGTTCCAGCCTACGGTCGGCCTCGGCCTGCTGGATATAAGCGCTTCTTATGCCCACCTCGGGAATCGGCCTCTTCTCGAGGTGCGGCCGTGGTTGTTTGATGCCTGCTATCTCTACGAGGAGGTAGTGATGGAATCAGTCCCGGACGCGGCGTCTGCTGAGCAGCTCGGTTCCGCCGAGCGGTCCCGCTCCATCTGGTCGGTTCGGGTCGGTGTCATCCCGCTGCCGTTCTACGCGCTGCTGGTCGTCGTGCTCGCCGCGCTGGCCTGGCAGGACGATCTCAAGGCCGACATCCCGACGATGGTCGCGCTACTCGGCGTCTGCAGCTACACCTGCTACGAGGTCGGGCGGCGGATTCCCGGCTTCCGGTCGATCGGCGGGCCGGTCGTGCTGGTGACGTTCCTGCCCGCGTTCCTGGTGGCCGCGGAGTGGATTCCGGCCGACCTCGCCGAGCACATCACGACGTTCTACAAGTCCACGAACTTCCTGTACGTGTTCATCGCCGGGATCATCGTCGGATCCATCCTGAGCATGAACCGCACGGTGCTGATCAGGGGTTTCCTCAAGATCTTCGTGCCGCTGGCCGCTGGTTCGGTGGCCGCGCTGGTCGTCGGTTCGCTGGTCGGCTGGGCGATCACCGGCGACCTGCACCGGACCGTGTTCTTCATCGTCGTGCCGGTGATGGGCGGCGGCCTCGGCGAGGGCGCGATCCCGCTGACCCTCGGGTACGCGCAGTCCGGGGCCGGACAGGCGGAAACGCTGCTGGCACAGGTACTTCCGGTGGTACTGCTGGCCAATGTTTGCGCGATCGTGTTCTCCAGCGTGCTGTCCATGATCGGGCAGCGCTTCCCGCAGACCACCGGCAACGGCAAGATCCAGCCCGCTTCGGACGACGAGCTCGACCTCGCCGAGCGCGGGCCGGTTTCCTTCGACATCCGCCAGCTGGCCGCAGCCGGTTTCATGGCCGTCGCGCTGTACCTGGTCGGCGAGGCGACGCACGCGCTGTTCGGGTGGCCCGCGCCGATCGTGATGCTGGTGGCCGCGATTGCGCTGAAGCTGAGCCGGTGGCTGCCGCGCAGCCTTGAGCACCACTCGGGCCTGGTCTACGACTTCATGTCCACCGCCGTGACCTATCCGCTGCTGTTCGCCATCGGGGTGTCGTCCACGCCGTGGAACGAGCTGCTCAAGGCGTTCACCTTCGGCACCGTGATCACCATCGTGGCCACCGTCGTCACCATGATGGCCACCGCGTTCCTGGCGGGCCGCTGGATCGGCATGTACCCGGTGGACACCGCGATCGTCGTCGGCACCCACACCGGCATGGGCGGCACCGGTGACGTCGCGATCCTCAGCGCCACCCGCCGGATGGCCCTGATGCCGTTCGCGCAGATCGCCACCCGCATCGGCGGCGCGATCACGGTGACCGTCGCGCTCATCGTTTACGCCAACCTGTACTGAGAGGTGGAAAGCAAGTGCAACCGCTTCGCGGCGTGACCGTGGTGGCCCTCGAACAGGCCATCGCCGCGCCTTATGCCAGCAGGCAGCTCGCGGACCTGGGCGCGCGGGTGATCAAGGTGGAAAGACCGGGTTCCGGCGACTTCGCGCGTCAGTACGACTCCCGCGTCAACGGCTTGAGCTCGCACTTCGTGTGGGTCAACCGCAGCAAGGAGTCGCTGACGCTGGACATCAAGGACCCGCGCGGCATGGCGGTGCTTCGCGAGCTGCTCAGCACTGCGGACGTGTTCATCCAGAACCTCGCACCCGGTGCCGCAGCGCGCATGGGGCTGGGCGCCGAGGAGCTGCAGGCCGACAACCCCGGGCTGGTTGTATGCGACATCTCCGGCTACGGCCAGGGCGGCCCGTACGAGTCGATGAAGGCCTACGACCTGATGGTGCAGAGCGAGGCCGGCCTGCTGTCGGTCACCGGCTCCGGCGACGACATGGCCAAGGTCGGCATCTCCGTCTCCGACATCTCCGCCGGGATGTACGCCTACAGCTCGATCCTCGCGGCGCTGCTGGAACGCGCGAACACCGGCAAGGGCGCGCACATCGACGTCTCGATGCTGGAGTCCACTGTGGAGTGGATGGGTTTCCCGCTCTACTACACCTACGATGGTGCCGAGCCGCCGCCGCGCGCGGGCGCGGCCCACGCGACGATCTACCCGTACGGCCCGTTCACCGCGGGCGACGGCAAGGTCATCATGATGAGCATCCAGAACGAGCGGGAATGGCGGGCGTTCTGCGACCGGTTCCTGGGGCAGCCGGAGCTCGCCGAGCACCCTGACTATGCGGGCAACGCGAACCGCAACGCCAACCGCGAGGACCTGGGCCGGATCATCGCCGCCCGCTTCGCAGCTCTGACCGGCGACGAAGCGACCGCGCTGCTGACCGCCGTGCCGGTCGCCTGCGCCCGCGTCAACACCCTCGCCGACGTGTGGGAACACCCGCAGCTGGCGGCGCGCGGCCGGTGGCACGAGGTACAGACGCCGCGTGGCCCGGTGCCCGCGCTGGCTCCTCCCGGGCCGGTCAACCCCGAGCCGCGGATGGATCCGATCCCGGACGTCGGCGAGCACACCAGGAAGATCCTGGCCGAGCTCGGTCATACAGAGTCCTATGTGGACGATCTGATCGCGGATGGAGTGGTCTGATGCGGGACGCGGTGACCTGGCTGTTCGTTCCCGGTTCCCGGCCGGAACGGTTCGCCAAGGCTGCCGGGGCGGGCGCGGATGCCGTCATCGTCGATCTGGAGGATGCCGTCCCGGCGGAGGCCAAGGCAGCGGCGCGGGAGAACCTGCGCGGCGCGTGGCCGATCGGTTCTAGCGTGGCGGTGCGCATCAATGCGCGCAGCAGCCCGGAATTCGACGCCGACGTGGCGCTTTGCCGGGAACTCAGCCCAGCCGCGGTCATGCTGCCGAAAACCGAAAGCGCGCAGGAAATCCAGGTAACGGCCGACGGTACCTGTCGCCCGGTGCTCGGTCTCGTCGAAACGGCGCGGGGATTCGTCAACCTCGGCGAGATCTGTGCCGCCTCGGGGCTTGCCCGGCTGGTTTTCGGCAGCATCGACCTAGCACTGGATCTCGGCGTAACAGCCGACGCGGCGTTGGATTCCTCGCGCAGCGACCTGGTCCGGTGGTCCGCGGCGTGCGGGCTGCCCGCACCGCTCGACGGTGTCACGCCGTCGATCAACGACACAGAAGCCATCGAGCGGGATTCGCGCCGCGCCAAGGAGTGGGGTTTCGGAGGGAAGCTGTGCATCCACCCCGCGCAGCTGCCGGTCGTCCGCGACGCCATGCGACCGAGCCCCGAGGAGGTCGCGTGGTCGCGACGCGTGGTCGAAGCGGACGAGCAGGCGCGCGGAGCTGCGGTGTCGCTGGACGGTGCGATGATTGACCGGCCCGTGGTCGAACGCGCAAGGCGGTTGCTACGGGCGGCGGACTAGTGTGGGCGATTTCGCGCGTTGATGGCATACGGCCGGGCTAGGTTGAGCTAGAGCATTTGTGCAGTTCAGCCCTTGCGAGGTGGTGGTCCACTGTGGCCATTTGTGCGGGGTGTGGGTGTCGCTGATACCCACAAGATCAACAGGTTGTTGCCCACTTGCGGATCGTGCATGTCCGTATGACGGATGGCACGGCGCGATTTCCCTAAGGATGACCGCACAGATCAGCCAGCCAGTGAAGCTATCGCGCCGACTCGCCTGACACCAGGCGTGAGCGCAAAAGTACCGGCGATAACTCGCGGCCGATCGGCGCGAACTTTTCACCTGGGCGTCGACCAGCGGTGGGCCAGCAGCTTCCTGGCCTGGATAGAACCGGCGGTATGAGTCCCGAACCCTCCCAGCTCAACCGGCGCGCCCTCCTTCGCGGTGCCGCTGCCACCGGAATCGCCGCCACCGGCATGTTCCTGTCCGGCGCCCCCGCATTCGCGCGCGGCATGGTCGCACCGCAGACCGCCTCGGCCAGCGGTGCGGAAGCCGGACCGACACCGCTGGCGCAGGCGCACGCCCACAACGACTACGAACACCCCAGGCCGCTTTTCGACGCCTTGGACCACGGCTTCACGAGCGTCGAGGCCGACGTCTGGCTGGTGGACGGCAAGCTGCTCATCGCCCATGACCGTGACCAGGTGAAGCCCGATCGCACCCTGGAGAGCCTGTACCTCCAGCCGTTGCTCGACCGGGTCCGGGCCAACAACGGCAGCGTCTACGCGGGATGGCCGCACACCTTCCACCTGCTCATCGATGTCAAGTCGGACGCCACCCCGACTTACCAGGCGATCGACGCCGTGTTGCGCCGCTACCAGGACATGCTCACCCAGTTCACGCCGCATGAGGTCCACGGCGGTGCCATCACGGCCACCATTTCCGGAAACCGGAACCTGTCGCTGATGGCTTCGCAGCCCATGCGCCACGCCGCTTACGACGGCCGGCTAGCCGACCTCGGCAGCAGCGCGCGTGCCGATCTGATCCCGCTGATCAGTGACAACTGGACCAAGACGTTCACCTGGCAGGGTGTGGGCCCGATGCCTGCGGCCGAACGTGACAATCTCCGCCGAATCGTGGCCACCGCGCACGCGCACGGCCAGCGGGTGCGGTTCTGGGCCACCCCGGACATGCCCGGACCTGCGCGGGACAACGTCTGGCGCGAGGAACTCGACGCAGGCGTCGACTTCTTCAACACCGACCACCTCGCCGATCTCCAGCAGTTCCTGCTGACCGAAAACCGCACGCCCTCGACACCAGCGGTCGAGTGGTGGCCGCCGCGCCAGGACGATCGCGACGCGGCTTGATCCCCTTCCCCTGGATGCTCCCCGAGGTGCCTCAGTGCGGCACGGTGCCTCGGGGAGCGTGCCGCACTGAGGCACCAACGTTGTCTGGAGGTTGTAAGGGTTCTCACCGGCGGCTTGCCCGCGTAGGTCTGTCCGAAAAGGACGGTACAGCTTTCGCCTGGACGCGTGGATCCGGACGCCCTTGGCTCACTAGCCCGTACTCACGCCAATTTCCGGCTGGTCCGTGGTGTGGCTGTGGGTACAGGCTCAGGCCATCATCACCGCTGGTGAGCAGCCGATGACGATCATTTCGCCAGGTCGCGCCCTACGGTGTCCATTAACGCTCGAAATCGCCCAACCGGACCCCGGACGATGCGTGGTTGAATCCCGACCGAGGTTCCTAGCCGAAGCACCTGCACCTAGAACGGGGTCGACGTGGACATCGCCCACCTGCGCGACTTCATCACCGTCGTCGACTCCGGCAGCCTGACCCGCGCCGCCGCCCAGCTGTACGTCTCGCAACCGGCCCTGAGCCAGCGGATTGCCAATCTGGAAGCCGAGCTCGGGGTCCGGCTGCTCGAACGCGGGCCGCGCGGCGTGACGCCCACCGCGGCGGGCCGCGCCCTCTACCGCGATGCCCAGCAGCTGGTGCGGCAGTTCGACCGGATCGCGGGTGACGTGCTCAGCGGCGACCACATCCACGGCCCGGTCGCCGTCGGGCTGCCGACGACCGTCGCGGTGCGCCTGGCACCGGCGCTGTTCTCCTGGACGAAGGCCAACCACCCCGGCATCCACCTCCAGCTCTTCGAGTCGATGAGCGGCTACATCCAGGAGTTGCTCGCCCTCGGCCGCCTCGATCTGGCCGTGCTCTACCGCGACGGCGACACCGGCCGCCCGGCCGAGACCCTGCTGTACTCGGAAGACCTTTTCCTCATCGGGCAACCGAAACCGCCCGCGGCCGACGAGGACGAGATCGGGCTGGTGGACCTGCAGAACACGCCGCTGGTGGTGCCGGGCGGCCGCAGCAACCTGCGGGCGCTGATCGATCAGGCCTTCGCCGCGCAAGGCCTGGTGCCGTCGATCGTCGCGGACGTGGACTCACTGGGCGCCATGATCCGCATCGCGGCCGGTGGACAGGCGTGCACGATCCTGCCGCTGTCCAGCGTCGCGGACCAGGCGAACCACCGGGAGCTCGGGGTGCGGCGGATCCGCAACCCGGTCATCTCGCGGAGCGTCGCGGTCTGCGACGCCGTCGAGTACTACCCGCCCCGGGACGCGGTGGCGGCGGTGCGGGAGGGCATCTCGGTGGTGACCAGGCAGATGGCCGCCGCCGGCGACTGGCCCGGAATTCTTTTGGCCTAGCGCTTTTCCGGGCGGTGTTCTGGCACTCTGTTCGGGTGCTGGAGATCGCGGACAAGCTGGGCTCGGTGCTGTCGGCCCTGATCGGGCTCATCGGGCTGGTCCTGACCGTGTACGGCCTGCGGCTGCAACGCCGAGCGACACGGGCCGCCCAGCTTCCACCGATGCCAACCGGTCTCGCCGAGTCCGATCAGGCCCGGCTGGGGGTCCCGGAACGCGCGGACTGGGTGCCGCCGTCGAAATACCTCCCGCCCGGAGGCTGGTCGGGCGAGCAGATGATGCGTCGGGAGCCCCCATCGCCGGCGTCGCCGCGCCGAATGGTCCTGGTCACCGGCCTGGTGCTACTCGCCGTGTCGGTCGTGCTCGGCGTCGTCACCTGGCTCTTCTAGCGACGCTTGTCCCTTCCGGCAGATGTGCCCGGCGGCGATTTTCGCCAGCCTGGCGGGATGCGTGATGCTGCCGTCTGGTGACCCACAGTTTCAATTGAAACTGTGGAATGCCGGGCCCACCTAGCGCGGCACGCAGAGCCCCATACCGAGATACCGCTGGGCGCCGAGCAGAACCGGGCCCGACACCGGGGTCGGGAACTCCAGGAGAACATGCAGGAAGGGACGCGGTGCTTTCTCCTGGCGAGCGAGGTCGCCGCGCCCGAGGAACGCGCCACCGCGCACCAGCGGGTCGCGCCCGGTGGTCACGACCGTCGGTTCGGGTAGCCCTACACGCTGGCAAGCGCGGCTGACTTCGGCTTCCTCGTTGTCTCTTCCGGAGAACCGGTCGAGCACCATCGGCGTCACCGTGGCCCACCGACGCGACCGCCGGCTCCACCACTCCGGCTCCAGCGGCGTCCCCGCGGTGGCGCGTCGACGAAGGCGCAGGTGCGCGCCCGGCAGGCGGAGCTCGAAGCTCTCCGCCAGCGCGATGTCAACGGCCGCAACGAGATCCGTCCGCCCGTCGGGAACCAGCACCCCGACACCGATCACATCGCCGTCCGCATCGGGATGCCCAGAATCGAGCAGCGGCAGGTAGGCGAGGTGCGGCTGGTTGTCCGCGCCGTGCCCGTTGATCTCTGGCGGAATCGGATCGGGCACCCTGCTCATGACGGTCTTGCGCAGGCACCCGGTAACGGCACCGGCCATCTTCCCGCTGATCCGAATGCCCCGCGGAAAGGCATATGTGAGCATCACGCGTCGGCACCTCGAATCTGCCGCACGCTGAACCCGGCCGTCGGCTGCGACGAGCGAACCCGCATCGGGATGTATGTCTCGTTCTCGGTGCCGTAGTGCATCAGGTAGGTCTTCCGGTAGAAGGAGCCGCGATAGTGCATGAGCTGCCAACCAACGGCTAACGAAACGGTTTTCGGCATGTTGGCGAACACGACGAGCTCGTCGTCGGGATGCTTCTCCTTGATGCGAAACAACTGTGCCGTAACCATCTTGCTGAGCTCGTTCAGTTCCTCACCCGTGTAGTCGGAGCTCCGGTCCTCGCCGTTGAGGACCTCCTCCGGTCCAGTCGTGTAGCAGGACGAAACCCCCGCGGCCCGGAAATGCCGGATCCGGTGTTTGTGGAACTCGTGCGCATGTCCGGCCAAACCGATGTGCACGCCGATGCGTTCCCCCAACGGGTCCTCGATGGATTCCTCCTGGATGTCCAACTTCGCCAAACCGACTTCCGACAGGTACTGCAGATCGAACTTCCGCTCCGGCTTTCCCTTCTGGGTCGCCAACTCGACCATCTGGAAGTCGTGGGTGCGCGCCGGGAGATAACCACCGATGGCCATCGCGATCGGCCACGGCATGTTCGGCGCGACGGAGTGCTTGCCGTCGTCCGGGGTGGTGTTGACCAGCAGCTGCAACTGCGCGCCGGCCTCGCGGCAGGCTTCTTCCACGTCGATGACGTCGTTCGAAGTGCTCGTTTCGAGGTCGAGCCACCGGTGCAGCACGCGGATCGACATGTGTTGTTCTGCCGCAACAGCACGGGAATTCTGGCCCTGTTCCTGCGTTCGATCGCGCATCGCCTCGTCGAGGACCTGCACGCTGAACAGCGTCGCCGACGCCTGGCGCACCTTGTAGCGCCGCCGCACCAGGAACCAGACCAGGAACAGCGAGAAGCACAGGAAGAGCACCCGCCAAAAATCGAAGCGGGCCTGCGGATCGTCCTTCGGCAGCAGGTCTTCGAGGAACAACGACAGCAGCGCGGTGGCACCCGCACTGAACACGCCTACCCCTATCGAGGCTGTTCGTACGCGCTTCGAGACGTTTCCACGTCGGAGATTCGAGAAGACTCGCATGTCGCTCCACGTCGATCGAGGGACGGCATGTAACCTACCGTGTCACCGAACGATTACGCTCAGTGTTCTATACCTCAAGGGCAGGGTCACCCAGGAGGCAGTGTTTTGGGCGATGCATTCGTCAACCCGTACACGTTCGTCCCGCTCCCAAAGGGACGGCCGCAACGCGAGGCACCGCATGGGCACCTGGGCAACGCCAAGCGGCTGTCCGGAACCCTCACCGTCTCGATCGAGACGGTGACGCCGCTGCTCATCCGCGGTTTCGGCAGCGACACCAGCCCCCAACTGCCGACGCGCCCGGACGGCACCCCGTTCATTCCCGGCTCGTCGCTGAAGGGCGCGATCCGGTCGCTGCACGAGACGATGACCGGCAGCTGCCTCCGGGTGTTCGACGACGAGTTCGTGCCGCGCTACCGGGATCCCGTCGAGTGGAGCAAGGACAGGGTGTTGGCGGTCGTGACCGTCCCACCGCAGGGCGACGAGCCGCCGCAGGTGCGGCTTTGCAAGGCCAAGCCCAAGGAACGGCTCAGCGCGAAGCAGCTGCACGAGATATACCAACGCCGCCGCCTCCTCTCAGGCTCACGGTTCACCAGGAAGAACGGGCAATTCGAGCCGAAGAACGACGGCGAATGGGTGCTGTTCCTCAGCAACAGGCGCGAAGACGACGACGCCTACCACGGACACCTCCGCATGCTCAGGAACGCGAAGGCGGGCGACCAAGGAAAGCTCGTGCCGCAACCGGTGTGGGACCGCTTCAGAAAACTGGTCGAGGACACCGATGACGACCGCACGGGCCTGCGGGAAGCCTGCGGCAAGCCCGTCATTGACGTAACCGTTCCCCGGCCGAAAAAGGACGGCGCCGGCGAGGACTTCATGACCGGTCACCGGTTCATCGCGAGCGCCGTGCTGCTGCCGAACCAGCCGGTCTGGGTCGAGTTGAACGACCAGGATGAGATCACGGACCTGGGGCTGGCGATGGCCTGGCGGCACCACGGCGCGACACCCGCTGGCGAACGCGTCAGGGAGTTCGGTCCGTGCACCTCAGACAGCGAGTTGTGCCCGAGCTGCCGCCTGTTCGGTTCGGCGGACCTGTCCGGCAAGCCGGACGATCCGGAGCTGGCCGACCTGGCGATGCAGCGCTCCTATCGAGGTCACGTGCGGTTCGGCGATGCACTGGCAGACGCGCCGGTGGAGCCCGAATCGCACACCCTGCCGCCGTTGGGCGTGCCGCGTCCGGGCTCCGGGCAGTTCTACCTGCACAACGACGGTTTCGAGGGGAAGGCCGCACGCGGGAAGCAGCAGCCGCTTCGGGAGTGGGGCTCCAGGGCGGACCGGAAGCCACGGGAGCTGCGCGGGCGCAAGTACTACTGGCACACATCGGAGTTCAACGGTCGCCAGAAGGCCCGCCCGCACCAGAAGGACAGCGAGATGGTCTCGGAGGCGGTGGCGTTCCCAGGCGGGTCGAAGTTCACCGCAACGATCACCTTCACCGACATCGACCACGCACAGCTCGGCGGCCTGCTCGCGGCCCTGCTCCCGGGCCGGGCGCTGGGGGAGGACAAGGCGCTGCAGCACATCGGCGGCGGTCGCCCGCTCGGCTTCGGCAGCAGCCGAATCACGCTGGTCGAGGGGAAGATGTGGGCGAACGGCTCCCGCTACGGATGCGACTCGGCGGAGCAGACCTTCGCCGTCGACGCGCTGCTGACCAGCTTCCGCGACTCGCAGCCCGAGCGGCTGCGGGGGACGATCTGGCCGCAGATCTCCGAGGTGCTGCGTCAGGACTCCGTCGATCCGGAGAAGGTCTGGTACCCGCCGGGCGCGCTGTGGAAGCAGCGCGAATCGGAGAAGTTCGACACCGGTTTCGAGTTCTGGAAGCAGACCTCGGGCTACGGCGATCATCAGCTCACGTCGCTGCCGCACGTGGACCCGGGGTCGAAGCAGAGCCACGAATTGCCAGTCATCGTCGAGAATTCTGAGCAGAAGGGCCGCTCGTGAGCGTCTATCTCGACATCGGCGTCGTGCGCATCCAGTCCTGGCTGACCCGAACGCCGAAGCTGCGCGGCCGACGCGGCGGCTCGACCATGATCAGCGATGCGACCTTACCCGAGGCCATCGCCGGTGTGCTCGAAGAACTGCGGGATAAGGTCGAGCCCAATTCCGAGGTCGGCGACATCGACGGCGTCGTCGCGCTACGGCTGCATACTGACGACGACGCAATCGCGAGGCAGGTCGAAAAGACCGTGGTCAGCCATCTTCGACAAGAGCTGCCGACCGCCACCCTCAGCGCCGGAAAGTACGTCGGCGAGACCTACGCCGACGCCAAGCTGAACCCCGCCCTGTGGAAGAACACGTGGGCACCTGCGGTGAGCGACTGGCCGCCGGGCAAACCGTGCGGGTGGTGCCACGTCTGGCCGGCCACGCCGAACGATACCGACGAGGAGAACAACCGCCTCTGCCACGAATGCGCGCTGCGCAAGAAAGCGGCGATCGATAACGAGAACGGCGAGCGGATCCCGCGCCAAGAGCAGAAGCTACGGGACAAGCTCGGCACGGCCGCGCCGGTTCCGGACATGATGAAGGACCTCGCGCAGCTGGATCGCGGCGGCACGCACGTGGCGTTGATCTACGCCGACGGCAACGCCATCGGGAAGTTCATCTCCGACCTCCACGGGATGCCGAAGAACAAGTCGGCCCGAAACCTGCTTGACAAGGTCACGAAAGCGATCGACGACTCCACCTGGGGTGCCCTGGTCACGGCCGTCCGGGAGATCTGGGCCCCCGGCGCTGTGCTGCCAGTGATCCCGCACCTGGTCGGCGGCGATGACGTGCTGGTCAGCGTCCCGGCGGACCGGGCCTGGGATTTCGTCCGGAAGCTGCAATCGGAGTTCAAGCGCCGGATCGAGCACGAGACGAACGGAACGGGAGTCAATGCGCCGTCGCTGTCGGCCGGGATCGTCTTCCACCACCACACCAAGCCGCTGCACGTGATGCACGATCTCGTCTCCTCGATGCTGCGCAGCGCTAAGAGACAGTACCTCGGCGCCGAAGCCGCCATCGCCTGGCAGGACGCGACGCACGACGGTCAGGAATCGATCGGCCGAACTCCGTTCCGCCACTCCAAGTTGGAGGACGAGTTCCCCAAGCTGAAAGAGCTCGCCGAGCTCCCCAACGCCGCGCGGCAGCGGCTCGCCGAACTGCTGCGCTCCCACGAGCTCGGGTCGAAGCCGGTGGAGCAGCACCTCCGGCGGCTCGATCTGGCGGGCAAGGTCGCTCCCTTCCGGGAGGACCCGATTCTGTTGGCGGACGCGCTGGGGATGGTGCGCTGGTGGCGGTAACCCGACTCGAATTCGAGATCCTTTTCCACGGCCCGTTCCGCGTCGCCCTCGGGCAGGGTGGTCCCGGCGTGCACAACACCATCAGCCGACGGGACGCGCTGCCAGCCTCCAGCCTCAAGGGAGTCGTGCGCGCCACAGCCGCACTCCTGCTCGGCCCGGACAACCCGGCGGTAGCCGAGGTCTTCGGCTCCAGCCGACGACCGTGCCCGTGGCACTGGAGCTCGCCGCAGCCGAGTATCCGGGAAGACGATCAGGCACGAGCCTCCTGGTATGCGCCGATGCCGACCGCACGTGTGCGCATCGACCGCGAGACCCACACCGCGGCCGAGGACATGCTCGCCATCGCCGAGCAGACCGGCGCGGAGAGCGCGACCTTCGCGGTGACGCAGACTGCCCGCATCGATGATCTGGCCAAGCACCAGGACGTGCTGCTCGTCGCCGCGCAAGCGACTCGGTCGCTGGGTGCGCTGCGGCGGCGCGGCCTGGGCTGGGTCGGCATCGCCTGCACGAGCCACGAACCCGACGAAGCCACCGTCCGCCGATTCCTTGAGTTGAAGCAGCCATGACCGATTTCGTGAAGCTGACCGTCACCCTTACCGAGCCCGTAGCGGTGGTCCGCCACCTGCGCAACGACTTCCGCCAGGAGTCCTACGACCACATCCCCGGCACCGCCGTGCGGGGCGCGTTGGCCGCGCAGTGGCTGCTCGCGCACGGCGATCCCGATGACGATTTCCTCGAAATCTTTGAGGGCGACGGTGTTTTCGGCCCGTTGCATTCCGCGGCGAGCCTGCCGGTGCCGCTCAGCGTCAAGGTGCACAAGTACCGGGCGGGCGACGACTGCCGAGTCCTCTGGTGGGACGCGATCCGCGAAGAGGTGGACGTGTGCAAATGGTGCGAGCAGAAGCTTGAATTCAGCAAGGGCGGCCCGGTCGGCAAGGTCCGGCGGACGCCGCGCACCCGCAACGCGCTCGACGTAGAAGGCGGCGCGCGCAGCGGAAATCTGTTCAACCAGAGCAGCATCGCTGCGGGCAACGTGTTCGAGGGCTGGCTGTCCGGGTCGGCGTTGCGCTCGCTGCGCATCGACGGTGAACCGGTACGAACGCTCTCCCTGGGTGGAAAACGCACCGTTCAGGGCAATGCCGAGGTCGCGATCGATTTCGACGCCGAGCCGGAGCCGGTGGAGATGGTCGGCAAGGACGTGATCCTGCGGCTGGCCGCGCCGGGGATCTTCGTCGACAAGCTGGGCTTGCCCGCCGACAAGCCGGACCCGGGCGAGCTGTCGGATGTTCTGGGCGTGGAGGTCGCGCCGGTTGAGGGGCCGTGGGGGCGCTGGACCGAAGTCGGCGGCTGGCACCTGGCCAGCGGCCTGCCGAAGCCAACCGAGCGCGCTGTTCAGGCAGGTTCGACCTACCGCATCCGCTGCGCGGAGCCGCCGAGCGAAGCTGCCCGGCGTGCGCTCATGGTTCGCGGGGTGGGGTTGCGGCGGAGGGAGGGTTTCGGCGCGCTGTGCCGACCGGTTCCGCCGCTTTCCTTCTACGAGTGGGACGACGTGCTCGTGAGGTTGCAGGTAGACATCGCCGCCGTCGAAAAGACCTTGCCTCAGCTGCACGAACGCACCAGGGAGCTGCGTAGCGGGATCGAGAACGACGCGCCGTTCCAGGATCAGCTGGCCCGCGACGACGAGTACGCCATCGCGCTGCGGAAGCTGCTGGACGTCACGGATCCGGTGCTTTACGGCCGCCTGGTGGCGAGGTTGGAGAGCGGAAAGTGAAGGTGCTGCTGCTGACGGCCAGGATTCGCCTGGAAACGGAGGGCGGCGTGGTCGGCACCGAGGTACCGACCGAACGGGGCAGCGACCTGCAGCTGCGCCGCGACCCGGCTGGCGGAATCCACTTGCCTGGCACGACCGTCGCGGGCAGCCTGCGCGAGCACTGCGGCGAGGAGCTGGATGACCTGTTCGGGAGCCAGCCGGAGGAGCGGAAAACCCAGGATTCCGACGACTTTGCCCTGACGCCGTCCGCGATCCAGGTCCTCGGCACCCGCTATCGTCCGGCAGTCGACGATCCCAAGACGCAGGAGACCGGGCACCACGTTCGCACTGCGATCGACCGGTCTCGCGGGGCGGCCAAGAACAACGCCTTGCACAGGGTGGAGCAGCTGCCGCGCGGGACCGAGTTCGACATCATGTTCCGCTGGAACAACCCGGATCGGCGGCGCGAGGAGTTCCTGACCAAGCTGAAGTCCTGGCATCCGAGGCTGGGGCGAGGTGTCACCACCGGGGCCGGGCAGTGCCGACTCATCGGCTGGGGCGCCGCCGACTACGACCTGACCACGCCCGAAGGCCTGCTCACCTGGGTCCGCCGCACGGGCCTGGACTCCTACCCCGACCCGACCAACCAGCCGGTGCCGGCGCCTGATGCCGAGCCGCTGCTGAACGTGCAGATGACCATTGTGGACGGACTGCACTGCGGCGTCGGCGACGAGGACAAACCCGAGGAGGCGCCGCGCGAGATCTTCCGCCTGGATGGTGTTCCAGCGATTCCAGGCTCGACGCTCAAGGGTGTTTTGCGGTCTCGCGCGGAGTACATCTGCCGTGCGGTCGGTGTTCCGGCCTGCGACGGCCAGAGCCCCGACGAGTGCCGGCCGTGCCGGATCTTCGGGTCTGGTGGCCACGAGTCCGCGCGGCGCGGGGCGATCGTTGTGCACACGGCCGTCATCGAGAACCCGGTGGAGCAGGAGCGTCCGCACGTGGCGATCGACCGGTTCTCCGGCGGCTACAAGGACGGCGCGCTGTACAAGGACAAAGTCGTGGTAGCCGGGCAGTTCCGGCTGCACGTCGAGCAGATCGGGAAGCTGGAAGACGGCGATGTGCAGCTGCTCAAGGCTGTCATCGCCGACCTGGACGAAGGGCTGATCGGCATCGGCCAGAGCACCACGCGCGGCTACGGAACGGTCCGCGTCGCCGATTCTGGTTGGCAGGAGCCCAACCTGGCCTCGCTCGCCTCGACGCTCCGGAAGGATGCGGCATGACCTGGCACCTGTACGGCACCGGCCGCCGAACGGCCGACAACTGGCCAAGGCTCCATTCGGTTGCGGCGGCCTGGGATGCGGGCTGGGCCGATATGAACGGCTTCCACCTCGAACCCATGCCCGGCCGGCCACCGGTCGCAACCCACCTGTGGGCATGGACCGCGCAACGCTGGCTACGCGTTCGCATCGACGGCACCAACTGGTGGGCAGCCCTGCTGACCAGCGGCGAAGCACCGGTCGAAGACCTGTGGACCAAGCACGAAGGGGTGCCGAAACCGCCAAGCACCAAGCTGCGGCACTGGAACCCGGACGAAGGCCAAGTCCACCAGTTCAAGGGAGACAAGGAAATCCTGAACCGACAGGACTTCATCCAACTGACCCCGCTACGCCCCACCACGGCCGCCTTCATCGGCCACAACTCAACACTTACCTGACCACTTGCACACCACCAGCACCGCTGGTGCTGGTCATCCAAATGCGAGCGGTCCAATGCGAACGCCTCCAGGCACGAACCGCTCGCAACCCAAAACCCCAGGTCAAAAACCAGATCAACGAAATGTAAGATCAACGAGAACTGGCCCGCCCCGGAGTTTCCGGACAGTGGCCCCACTAGAATGGGGTTGTCTGGAACGGAGTAAGTGAGTGTCGCAACGGCGTCGGAAGTTTTCA